>JACQUM010000036.1 GCA_016210295.1 Chloroflexota bacterium
CGGGTCGTTGCGGCCCACCTTCTGGTGGCTCCGGACGGGAGCCCCAACGCCCGCCGCCTCCCCCCGGCTGTCCCGCTGCTGCGACTCCATGGGCGAGGAGATGCCGCGCCGACCGGAGACAGCAGGGACCGCGGCCCGAACCTGGACCTGGACGTGGAGAAGAAGACGGACGACGTCGTGGCGGATGCGCTCCAAGAGCTCCTGGAACATCTCGTGGCCCTGCTGCTTGTACGCCACCAGGGGGTCCCGCTGGCCGACGGCTTGCAGGCCGATGCCGGTGCGCATGTTCTCCATCGCCGTCAGGTGCTGGACCCACTGGCTGTCGATGGTCCGCAGGACAATGAACCGCTCCAGGTCCCGCGTGGCCTTCGGGCCCAGGCTCTCCTCCTTGGCCGCGTGGATGCCCTGAGCGTGCGCCAGGGCCTGCTCCAAGATTCCCTCCCGGTCCATCTCGGCCAGGGACTCTGGCGTGGCCCACTCGGCCGGCGGCATCAAAACTTGAAACGCGGAGACAAAGCCCTCCAGGTCCCACCCCTCCGCCCGTGTGCCGGGGAGATGGGTGTCCACAAGGGCGCGGACTTCCCGCTCGATCATCTCGGCTATGTTGCTCTGGAGGTCGGCCCCCTCCAAAACCTTGTTGCGCTCCGCGTAGATCACCTCGCGGTGCCGGTTGATGACGTCGTCGAACTCGACCAGGTTCTTCCGAACCTCGAAGTTGTATCCCTCCACACGGACCTGGGCGCTCTCCAGAGACTTCTGGACCATGGGGTTCTCGATGGACGTCTCATCGGGGATACCCGCCCAGTCCATGAATGCCTTGACGCGGTCACCGCCGAAGCGGCGCATCAGCTCGTCTTCCAGGGAGACGTAGAAGCGAGAGGAGCCCGGGTCTCCCTGGCGGCCCGTCCGCCCACGGAGCTGGTTGTCGATGCGCCGGGCCTCGTGTCGCTCGGTGCCGACGACGTAGAGGCCACCCAACGCAACGACCTTGTTGTGTTCCCCTTCCCACTCTTTGGGGTCTCGCTCCGCCGGGCTCCCGCCCAGGATGATGTCGGTGCCGCGACCGGCCATGTTGGTGGCCACGGTCACCGCGCCCAGCCGACCGGCCTGGGCGACGATGGCTGCCTCTTTGGCGTGCTGCTTGGCGTTCAGGACCTGGTGGGGAATACCCCGCGCCTGGAGAAGGGTGCTCAAGCGCTCCGACACCTCGATGGAGGCGGTGCCGAGGAGGACGGGGCGCCCCGCGGCGTGGGCCTGGGCCACCTCCTCCGCCACGGCATCGAACTTTGGCTTTTCGCGCTTGTAGACGGCGTCGGGAAGGTTCTGGCGAATCATAGGACGGTGCGTGGGGATGGATACCACGTCGAGCTGGTAGATCTTCCACAGCTCATCCGCCTCGGTCATGGCCGTGCCGGTCATACCCGCCAGCCTCCGGTACATACGGAAGTAGTTCTGGAGGGTGATGGTCGCCATGACCACCGTCTCGCGCTGCACTGGGGCACCCTCCTTCGCCTCGATAGCCTGGTGGAGGCCGTCGGAGTACCGTCGCCCCGGCATCAGCCGTCCGGTGAACTCGTCCACAAGGATCACCTGGCCGTCCTGGACGACGTAGTCCTTGTCCCGCTGGAAGACCGCCTCCGCCCGCAGCGCGTTCTCCACGAAGTGGGTCATGCCGTAGTTCTCTGGACCATACAGGTCGGCGGTGCCCAGCGCCTGCTCCACCTTGGTGATCCCCTCGTCCGTCAGCGACACGGCCCGTGTCTTCTCGTCCACCAGGTAGTCCTCGTCGCGGCGGAGGCGCCGGGCCACCTGGGCGAAGCGCGGGTAGCTTTGGGCAGCCTCCTGGGACTGCCCGCTGATGATGAGAGGGGTGCGCGCCTCGTCGATGAGGATGTAGTCCACTTCGTCGACGATGGCGTAGTGAAGGTCCCGCTGAACGCGCTGCTCCTTGCTGAGGCTCATGTTGTCGCGCAGATAATCGAAGCCGAACTCGCTGTTGGTGCCGTAGATGATGTCGGCCTGATAGGCCTCTCGCCGGTGGGCGGGTCGAAGCCTCTCCTCGAAGGCCGCGCTGGCGTCCACCAGGAAAGAGCCGCCTTGCTGCAGCACTCCCACAGTAGAGCCCAGCGCCGCGTAGATGGGCCCCATCCACTTGGCGTCGCGGCCGGCCAGGTAGTCGTTGACGGTGACGATGTGCACGCCCTTGCCCCCGAGAGAGTTGAGGTAGGCGGGCAAGGTGGCCACCAGGGTCTTCCCTTCGCCGGTCGCCATCTCGGCGATCTTCCCCTGGTGGAGGACGATCCCGCCGATGAGCTGGACATCGAAATGGCGGAGCCCGATGCTCCGCCGGGACGCCTCCCGGACGGCCGCGAAGGCCTCGGGGAGGAGGTCATCCAGCGTCTCCCCCTCCGTCAGACGCTCTTGGAACTCCTGGGTCTTCTGCCTGAGCTCGTCGTCCGAGAGGGCCTGAAGCTCAGACTCCAGGGCGTTGACCTCCTCCACCCGCTTCCTCAGCGGCTTCAGGGCCCTTTCGCTGGCGCTGCCGAAAAGATTGAGAAGCCCTTTAAGCATCCTTTCCTAACCCCAACCCTTCGAACATCTCTCCCACGGAGCGTCCTTCGTGGATGCGGCGGATCGCCTCCCCCAGGAGAGGCGCGATAGGAAGGACCGTCAGGTTCAAGGCGTCTTGCTTCTCCCGGGAGACGGGGATGCTATCGGTCACCACCAGCTCCTTCAAGGGAGCCGTCGGCAGGGTCTTCATCGCGGGAGGAGAGAGGACAGGGTGCACGACGACAGCCGACACAAACGCCGCCCCCTGAGCGACCAGGGCCCGCGCCGCTGCCGCGAGGGACCCCCCCGTATCCACCTCGTCGTCCACGAGGATAGCTTTCTTCCCCTCCACCTCGCCGATGACGTTCAGGCTCTCCGTACGGTCCGTGTTGCCCATCCGTCTCTTCTCGATGATGGCCAGAGGAAGGTCGAGGTGTGCAGCCA
>JACQUM010000041.1 GCA_016210295.1 Chloroflexota bacterium
CACTGTGTGAAGGACTCCTCGAACAAGAGCTTGTCAAAAGAACGCCCATGTCTGGTGGAACGCTTCAGAACCTAGGGCTTCAGCGGTTAACAGAAATGGCCAAGGATTTCGCAATCATCACGCCCGAGGCGGCGCGGGAGATTCAGGCAAGAGCCGAGAAAAGGAATGCACTAGCCCATCTCAACGTGAAGAAGCTACGGAAAGGCGTTCGGCCTCCCTCCGACGATATCGGGTGGGGCGGACTGGTTATAGAGTGGCGCGAGGGAACCCTAGGACACCCCAAAATGCAAAAGGAGGCGCTTCGGGCCTTGAAACTTGCCTCTGTGCTTTGCGAGAAGTTCTACGGCCCGCCCCCAAACCATCAGTGATGCGCCTCGTAGACGCCGTCCCCTTCGCCGATAGCCTTGAGGAGCTTGAGCCCTCCGAGCGGGCCCAGCTCCCGCGCATCCTCCGGGACGTGGTGAAGGACTACCTGGCCAAAGCGCCGCAGGAGTTCCTGGCCACCTCTGAAGGTCAAGAGAAGGTAGCAGCCTGGGCCCGCGCCCGCTCCGAGCTCCAGGCCATCGACGCCATTAACACGCAGCGCTACTTGGCGAAGAAGGGCATACGCGCCCTGACCGTCTTCCAGAAGGAGGGGCGCATGGCGAAGGACCTGCTCACCTCCAAGCTGCCTCCTCCACCATGGGAGAACGCAAAGCCAGCTTCATAGCACCAAAGGTGTGTCTGAGAACACGAGCGGTATCTTAGAACCAGCCGTAAGGCAATGGGGCTCGGAACGTCCGGTAGGTGAAGAGGAGCACCACCGCCTCGAAGACCAGGAAGAGCCAGAGTGGATAGGGGACCAGCATCCGCACGCCTCCGACGACCGCCGTAAGGACGGTAAAGAGGCAGACGGAGGAGATCCGCTTGCGGCGCACGCGGAGCATCGCCACCTGAGGCCCCAGGCCCGCTGGTGCCGGCTGGTCGGGCTGGAGCCGGGCGATCAGCTCCTCGATCTGGGGCTGGAGATAGAAGTGTATATAGGAAAGGAGACCGAATAGGACCAGCGCCGCTCCCAGCTTGACCCAGAGAGTCCAGTTGGCGACCGCCTCCGAGAGGGAGATGCCATCTGCCCAGACCAAGAGCAAGCCGCTGGCGAGCACCGTGCCAAGGACCACGAAGCAGCGCCGAGCGTGGTTCTTGATGATGTTCTCCATGTAGCGGTCGGTGCTGTAACCGATGGGACCGCCGAAGCGTGCCCGCTCGTTCACGACGAGGAGCATGTACAGAGGCGCCGCCATGTAGACCGTGGAGAGAAGATGCGCGAAGCGCAGCACGGCCGTCCATTCGACCATCGGAGACCTCCCAATTCCAGTCAGGCTGTCTCTGCTCCCGCCTGGCCTGGCACAAGGTAGGCTCCGGGAACAAGCCTGTCAATAGTGCGTCCGCACCACGGGGCACCGGGACCGCCCCACGGCTGCGGGAGCTCTCCGTCTCAGGCAAGAGTTCAGGGCGGGGGTATAATCCAGTCAAGGAGTTCGGCTGGAACGGAGGGATTGTGCCCCCGAGGCGTCCCCTGGGAACAGATATGTTCGAGCGGGAGCGGCGGCGCCAGCTCCAGCAGGAGGCGCCTCTCGCCGCCCGCATGCGGCCCCGTTCCTTCGAGGAGTTCGTGGGCCAAGAGCACCTCGTGGGACACGACCGCGTCCTGCGCCGCGCCATCGAGGCCGACCAAGTCCCCTCCATGATCCTGTGGGGGCCGCCGGGGAGCGGCAAGACTACCCTGGCGGACGTCGTCGCCCGCATGACCAAGTCCCACTTCGAGCCTATCAGCGCCGTGGCCTCCGGCGTGGCGGAGCTGCGCCGCATCGTGGAGGAGGCCAAGGAGCGCCGGGGGATGCGCGGCCAGCGGACCATCCTCTTCATCGACGAAATCCACCGGTTCAACAAGGCCCAGCAGGACGTCGTCCTCCCCTACGTGGAGGACGGGACCATCACCCTCATCGGCGCCACCACGGAGAACCCCGCCTTCGAGGTCATTGCCCCCCTCCTCTCGCGCTGCCGCGTCTACACTCTCCACCAGCTCACCGACGAGCAGGTGAAGCTGCTGGTGGACAGGGCGTTGAAGGACGAGGAGCGCGGCCTGGGGAAACTGCGGCTCAGGCTGGAGCAGGAGGCGGAGGAGGGCCTCATCCGCCTGTCCAACGGCGACGCCCGCATCGCCCTGACCGCCCTGGAGATCGCCGCCCTGGCGACGCCTCCGTCCGCCGACGGCAGCCGCACGGTCGCTCTCCCCACCGTCGAGGACGCTATGCAGCACCGCGCCCTTCTGTACGACAAGGCGGGGGAGGAGCACTACAACATTATCTCCGCCTTCATCAAGTCCATGCGCGCCTCCGACCCCGACGCCGCCCTCTACTGGATGGCGCGGATGATCGAGAGTGGGGAGGACCCCCTGTTCCTCGTGCGGCGGATGGTCATCTTCGCGGCGGAGGACGTGGGCCTGGCCGACCCCCAGGCGCTGGTGGTCGCCACGGCCTGCCAGCAAGCCGTCCACTTCGTGGGGATGCCCGAGGGCTTCCTGCCCATGGCGGAGGCCTGCGTCTATCTAGCCTCGGCGCCCAAGAGCAACTCCGCCTACAAAGCCTACAACCGCGCCCGCGAGGACGTGTTGACGACTCGCAACGAGCCCGTCCCTCTGAACCTGCGAAACGCCCCTCACCCGCTTATGGCGCGGCTGGGCTACGGAGAGGGGTACAAGTACCCCCACGACTACCCGGGGCACTTCGTGGAGCAGCGAAGTCGGCCAGAGGCGGTGGAGGGGCATCGTTACTACTTCCCCGGAGAGATCGGCTTCGAGGCGGCGATCAAGGAGCGCCTGGGAAAGCTGTTCGGGGAGAAATGGCGGAGGCTGGGGGCGCCGGAACGGCCCACCGATGAAGAGCCCGGAAAGGGGATGGAGGAGAGGGAGCGATAGGCTCCTTTGCCTCATGGCCTATTGAGGCGCGAAGCGTCCGTACTTCCCCCGGTAGAAGAGCAGAGGCTCAGCCTCCGACTGGGGAGTGTCCCCATCCTCAATGCGTCCCACGTAGACCGTGTGGTCGCCCGCCTCCACCGCCTGCACCACCTGGCAATCGGCGTAGGCCATGGCCGCCCCCAGGATGGGCGCCCCCGTGGCTCCCGTCCTATAGGGGATGCCCTCCAACCGGTGGGCTGCTTCCAACGGAGGAGTGCCCTTGCGCGCCAGGGTCGTCGCAAGGTCTGCCTGGCTCTGCGGGAGGATGTTGACGGCGAAGACGCCGCCCCGAGCGATGAAGTCGTGGCTGTCCGCCTTCTTGTCCACGCAGATGAGCACCAAGGGCGGGTCCAGGGAGACGGAGCAGAAGGCGCTCATGGTCGTCCCGTGGACGGTGTCCCCCACCCGGCTGGTGACGATGGTCACGCCGGAGGCAAAGGAGCCCAGGACCCGGCGGAATACATCGGCGGAGACGGGCATGGCGGCCCTCCTTTCCGAGCCACACAAAAAGATAGGGGAAGGATAGCATAAAGAGTAGCCCCTCGCCGTTCCTTGACGGCTGCCGAAGCCAGTTCCTACAATAGAGCCCGTGGGCGATTAGCTCAGCCTGGTGAGAGCGCTACGTTGACATCGTAGAGGCCAGTGGTTCAAGTCCACTATCGCCCACCATTTTTACGAAAAGTAAGACTTTAATAATGACCTTTGCTCTTGTTTCCTGACCGGCCGTTTGAGTTCTAGCCCGTCAATAGTGCGTGGCTGCTCGGACAACCCTAGCTTCGTGTCAACAGTGGAGCCCGATTGCCCTGTTGCTCCACCGTCGACCTCCGGGCCGCGAGGAAAAACACGGAGCCGAGGCCTGCCAGCACGGACAACACAATGAAGCCAATCCGGTAGTCGCCTAGCAGGTCGGCCATGAACCCCGCGAAGAGAGGCCCCGCCACCGCGCCAATCGTGACGAACAGCGAAGAAAGGCCCATGATCACGCCAAAGGCCCTCCGACCGAAGTAGTCCGCGCGGATGGCCGCCATCAGAGGTCCTCGCAGCCCCCACGCAATGCCATGAAGCGCTGCGAGACCGATGATCACCGGCAGCGCAGTAGCGACGGCCAGGCCCAGGAGGGCCAGCATGTGGCAGACCATGCAGACAGCGGCGATCCGCCTCTTGTCCATTCGGTCGCCGATGAACCCTCCCAGAAGCTGGCCTACGATGGATAGGATCGTCAGAAGCGACAACACAGCCGCTGCTGTCGGGAGAGAGAGGCCAGCCTGCTGCACCAAGTGGGGGATCAAGTGCACTATCACCGCGGAGACGACGAGCAGCGCCGACCCATGCCCTGCCGCCAGGAGCCAAAAGGCCTGCGTCCGCAGAGCCTGGTCCAGGGTGAAGCCCCCAGAAGGGCCCCAGATGTCCCCGCCTGCGACTGCCTGCGACGGAGGACGAATGGGGTCGCGAGCGGGAACAGGGTCCCCGTCGGGCCGGTAGCCGTGTTCCTCTGGGGTCCGCCTCATCAGCTGTGCCGCAGGGATGCCCACTGCGAAGACAAGGAGGCCCGAGTAGCGGGCCGTTTCGCGCCATCCAAAGGTTTCCAGAGCCCAGGCCACCCCCGGGATGAGCAACCCTGCCACTCCCCACCCGGTGGCTGCCAGGGCCATGGCCGTCGCTCTCCTCCGCACGAACCAGTTGACGAGCGTTGTGTTGATGGTGAGATAACCAGCGAGCCCTGCGCCAACGGTCGCGATAAGGAAGGCACCGTAGAACGTCGGCACAGAGCCAGACCAGCTGAGGAGCACCAGCCCCAACGCGAAGAAGGCTATGCCGATCCTGACCAAAGTTCGTGGGCCCAGGCGATCCAAGAGCCAACCCTGAACCGGGCCCATGATCCCGCCCTCGATCTGGCCCAGGGAGAAGGCGCCCGAGAGGACCGTACGGCTCCAGCCGAACTCGGCCTGTAGGTGGACGAAATAGGCCCCGAAAGCCTGGCCGAAGACGCCTCCGGTCACTCCCTGAAGGATGAATCCCCCAAGGACGATCCACCACCCGTAATAGACACGCGAGAAGCGCATCCGCACGCTGGTCGCAGCGGGGATTCTCAAGGCAGTAACTCCGACAGAGATGCTCTGGGCCTGCTAACGCGAGCTGCGGTTTCGATGGCCAGCGGGTCCGCCCACCTGTCGGCTACGCTGCTCTCCTCGTTGTTCCCGCGGGGGAGCCTCGGCCACATCCATCGTGCGGCCCTTGAGGTCCTTGCCCTTGACGCCGGCGATCGCCGCCCTGGCCTCGCTCTCGTTCGGCATCTCGACAAAGGCGAAGCCCCGCGATCGGTTGGAGTGGCGGTTCCTGACGACGCTGGCGGAGGTGACATGTCCAAAGGAGCCGAAGACGACCGTCAGGTCCTCCCCCGTGACTTCCTCAGCCAGGTTACCAACGTAGATGTTCACTTCTAGGGTCTCCCTCTAGGACACCAGATCAATTCAATCCTCATCTCAATGTGGACGCCCCTTCCCATTGCCTCGACTATCGCGCGAGAGGTCAAGGTCTTGGCTCCTTCTTCGCCCGAAAGCCCCGGGGCTGGCCGAACCCTGCGGACGACCAAAGAGCAGGAGGCGGGACCTCCATCCTCGCGCCGCACTTCTTACAGGACTGCCAGCCCGACTGTATGAGCCAATAGTGAGGCGGACACTCATCAACCTGGTCTGCTCGCGGCGGGTTCTTCGAGAGAGTCAAGGGCCCTCCTTCTCATGCAGTGAGGCACCGCCTCAGCGGATTCGGCGCTTCAAGCCCGGGAGCCCGGTGGGCGCCCCTGATAGGGATCCGGCATGCAGGACCTATCTCCGAGTGTACAGGGCGAGACATGCCCGGACCAGCTTCTCGCCCATCTTCTCCTTCAGACCGTCCAGAATCGTGAAATCGTCCTCACTGACGAACGAGATGGCGGTGCCCGTCCGGCCAATCCGTCCGGTGCGCCCGATCCGGTGAAGGTATTCTTCGGCGGTCGCCGGCATGTCGTAGTTGACGACGTGCGAGACCTCGGCGATATCTAAGCCGCGCGCCGCCACATTCGTCGCCACCAAGACCCTGAGCGACCCTGCGCGAAACGCACGGAGGACTGTGTCACGCTGGCTCTGATGCAAGCCGCCGTGGATGGCCTCACAGCGAAAGCCCTGCCGTTGCAGGAGGCGCGTCAGGTGGTCGACCCCTCGTTGTGTCCGACGGAACACCAGGAACTTGTCGGTCTCGGCCCGCTCACGCAGGACCTCTGTCAGGCCCAGGAGTCTGTCTTCCGACGCCACCTCGTAATAGACCTGTTCGATCGTCGGCACAGGCGCCATTGGGGGGCCAACCTCCACCCAGTGTGGGTTGCGGAGGTGTCGCGCAACGAGGTATCGAATCGGGAGCGGCATCGTCGCCGAAAAGAGGGCCGTCTGACGCCCTGACGGCGTCAGACGCAGGATCCTGGCAATGTCCTCGGCGAACCCGACGTCGAGCATCTGGTCCGCCTCATCGAGGACAGCCACCCGTACCCGACTCAGATCCAGCGAGCCGCGCCCGATGTGATCGAGAACTCGACCGGGTGTCCCGACCACAACGTGGGCTCCAGCACGGAGCTCGGCGAGCTGCCGTCCGATAGGCACTCCGCCGTAGACTGTGACAATCCGGACCGGCCTGAATCTCGCCAGCCGTCGGATCTCCTCCGCCACCTGCATTGCTAGCTCTCGGGTTGGCGTGAGGATGATGCCCTGTATCTCTTTGCGTCCGGGATCGAGCAATTCGACCAAGGGGATCCCGAAGGCGACCGTCTTGCCTGTACCGGTCTGTGCCCGTCCCACGACATCCCGGCCTGCCAGCAGCGGGGGCAAGGCATCTCGCTGGATCAGCGTCGGAGCCGTGTAGCCCATGATTCGCAATGCTCGGGCTATGGAGTCGGAGAGGGGGAGCCCTCCAAAACGCTGGTCTAACGCCGTCGGGCCGTCGAGCACCGGAGCGAGGGGGCCAGGCGCTTTCAGGTGTTCGTCGGAGGCGGACCGACCGGAGTGACGAGGGGGAGCCGAAGGATGAACAGGAATTGCGGTAGAGGCGTGAACGAATTGCGTAATGAGAACCTCGAATGCATAAGAGTTACCAAGGGACGATCCTGCGGCGGAGAGAGGAGGCGGGCCCTTCTGGAAAGCCTGCTCAGTTCGTGGCAGAACGGGCCATCGATACCCAAACATTATACGTATCTGCCCTCTCCAACGCAAGCAACGACGAGGTAGCGGTCGCCTAAGGAGCCAAGCAGTGCCCCTGGAAGAGGATGCTATACTGAGCCACGAGCGCATGAGCACCATTCGGCTCAACGGCAGTGGCAGTTCCAGCGGGAAGAGCATCGAGGAGATCATCCTCCAGGTCTTCCAGAGCCGCGGCTACCTGATTCACGAAGGAACCGAAGAAGGCTCTGAAGGTGACAACCGCCTCCTCCTCATGACCCGGGGGGACCAGCGCGGGCTGTTGCGCTTCCTCTGGGGCAGCGACGAGTGGGGCGAGGGAGAAGTGGTGGCCCTCCGACGGCTGATGGAGGAGCTGAAGGCGCATCGCGGCTACCTGGTGACCAACGGCAGATTCTCCGCCTCGGCCCGCCAACTTGCCCAGGAGGCCCGCATCCTGCTGACAGAAGGCGACGATCTGAAGGACGTCATCGCCCTCGTCGGATCTTCGGGAGGACGAGTCGTATGGGTCTTGCCAAGGGAGCAGGAGAGGCCCTTCCCCTTCGCTCGCTACATCACTCCTTTCATCTTCATCTCCCTTGGCCTCCTCATCCTGGTGGTCTGGCTGCTGGTCGCCTACGCCCTCTCGGGGGTGCAGCCCCCCACCGAGTAGTCAGTCAGACATCCTCTTCCTCTTTTCCCTGGCCCTCTCGGAACCTCCGCTGCATGGCGGGGCTTTCGACGTACTTCACGGCGAAGCTCCGCAGGATCCCCAGCATGGGCACCATCCCCCGCCAGACGCGGCGGCCCCAGGGCTTCCCGTTCCTCTTGATCTCCACGACGAGGTTGAATCGCGGGGCCTCGCTGGTATCCAACTCCGTGAGGAACTGGTACTCGTTCCCCTCGGCGTCGTCCAGGGTGAAAGGAGCGTAGTAGCCCATCGCAGAAGTTCCCTAGAAATGCAGAGGGCCCGATCCCGGGGCCCTCCGAACAACAGCAGAAGCGGAGACCTAACGCTTGCTTCTTCGGACCCAGCGGAGAAACCGGTCCCACAC
>JACQUM010000042.1 GCA_016210295.1 Chloroflexota bacterium
CTCCAGTTCCCATCGCATAGCCGCCAGCGACGATCTCGAGGTCTCTGCCTACCTGGAGATCGCCAGGGGGGAGAGAGAGGCCGCCTCATCTGCCCCTGGAGAACCCGCCCCAGGAGGTCGGGAGACCGTCGTCGTCATCGACTTCGGCTCGCAATACAGCATGCTCATCGCCCGCCGAGTGCGGGAATGCAACGTCTACTGCGAGGTTGTCCCCCACGATGCGCCGGCGGAGGAGATCGACCGTCTGAAGCCCAGGGGTTTCATCCTCTCCGGCGGGCCCGCCAGCGTCTATGAGCCGGGCGCCCCCCTGGCCCCTTCCTACGTCTTCAAAGCCGACGTCCCCGTCCTGGGAATCTGCTACGGCATGCAGCTCATGGCCCACCAGCTCGGGGGCGAGGTCGCTCCCAGCCCCCTCCGTGAATACGGCCACGCCCTCCTCCACCGAACGCCCTCTCAGAGCCCTCTATTCCGCGATCTGCCTTCCTCTCTGCCCGTCTGGATGAGCCACGGCGACCGGATCACCAAGCTCCCCCCTGGTTTCCAGGCCCTCGCCTTTACGGACAACTCCCCCGTCGCCGCCATGGGCAGCCCCCAGGGATTCATCGGCCTGCAATTCCATCCCGAAGTCATTCACACGCCCCAGGGAAAGCAGATCCTCCAGAACTTCCTCTACAACGTCTGTGGCTGCACAGGCACGTGGACTCCTTCCAATTTCATCGCCGAGACGGCAGCGAGGGTCAGCCAGCAGGTCGGCACGGGGCGGGTCCTCTGCGCCCTCTCCGGCGGCGTGGACTCCGCCGTCGCCGCGACCCTGGTCCACCGCGCCATCGGCGACCAGCTCACCTGCTCCTTCGTCAACAACGGCCTCCTCCGCAAGGAGGAGCCAGAGCGCGTCCTCGATACTTTCCAACGCCACCTGAAGCTGAACGTGGTCTACCGGGACGCCACCAACCGCTTCCTGGAGCGCCTCCGAGGCATCACCGACCCGGAGAAGAAGCGGGTGACCATCGGCAACGAGTTCATCGCCGTCTTCGAGGAGGAGGCCCAGCGCCTGGGCAGGGTGGACTTCCTGGCCCAGGGCACCACCTATCCAGACGTCATCGAAAGCCGCAGCCCGGAGAGCAAGACCTCGGCGAAGATCAAGACGCACCACAACGTCGGCGGCCTGCCAGAGCGCATGCGCCTGCGGCTGGTCGAGCCGCTGCGCTATCTCTTCAAGGACGAAGTGCGAAAGGTGGGCCTGGCCCTGGGCCTCCCGGAGGAGATGGTCTGGCGCCAGCCCTTCCCCGGGCCCGGGCTGGCCATCCGCATTCTGGGCGAGGTGACTCCCGAGAAGTTGCACATCCTCCGAGAGGCGGACTGGGTGGTCATGGACGAGATCAAGAAAGCCAACCTGTACGGAGACCTCTGGCAGAGCTTCGCCGTCCTCACCTCGGCCCAGAGCGTGGGGGTGATGGGGGACTTCCGCACCTATGGCTACGTGGTTGCCCTCCGGGCGGTGGTGAGCGAGGACGCCATGACCGCCGACTGGGCGCGCCTGCCCTACGATGTTCTGGCAAGCATCTCCAGCCGCATCGTCAACGAGGTGCCACAGGTGAACCGCGTGGTCTACGACATCACCAGCAAGCCCCCGGGGACGATAGAGTGGGAGTGAGTCCTCTCCGTATCTTCATGCTCCTCTGGACCGCCGCGGCCCTGGCCACGGGCCTGCCCGCCATGCTACTCCCCGGGCTTCTAGTCCAACTCTTCGGCGCGCCCGCCCAGAGCACCCTTCTCTTGGGCTCCTGGGGGTGGCTTGTCGTCCTCTCCGGCCTGGGCGTCGGCCTCGCGGCCCGCGACCCCCTCCGCAACATCCTGTGGGTCAAGGTCGCCATCCTCGGCTTCGTGGTCGGCGCCGCCTACGACCTTGCTCACCTCCTGGCGGGCACCGTCACCCTCCTCGCCGTTGCCCCGGAGGTCGCTGTCTATGGCCTCTTCGCCATCCTCTTCCTGCGTTTCTACCCCCGCGGCCCGCGCTTGGCCCCTCTGAACACCCGCAGCCCCTGGGGCCCGCTGTACACCGACATCGACCACGGGGGCCTCTTCGTCAAGCGGGGGCGCCTCTTCGCACCCTACTTTCTCCCCCTGGGCAAAGAGGAGCAGAAGTGACCCGCCTCCTCGTGGTCGGCTCCGGCGCGCGGGAGCACGCCCTGGCCTGGAAGCTCCGCCAGAGCCCCCGCGTCTCCGCCCTCTTCGTGGCGCCGGGCAATGGCGGCACGCCGGACATCGCGGAGAACGTCGCCGTCCCCGCCAACGACGTCTCAGGTCTCCTCCGAGCGGCCCAGGACAGGCACGTAGACCTGGTGGTGGTGGGGCCGGAGGAGCCGCTGGCCCTGGGACTGGCGGACGCCTTTCGCGCAGCAAACATCGCCTGCGTCGGCCCGACGAGGGCCGCTGCTCGCATCGAGGCCAGCAAGGGCTTCGCCAAGGGCCTGATGGAGCGAGCGCGCATTCCCACCGCCCGCTCCCGCACCTTCGATGACTTCGCCGAGGCGAAAGGCTACGTCGAAGCCCAACCCCTGCCCGTCGTGGTCAAGGCGGACGGCCTGGCGGCCGGAAAGGGCGTCGCCGTCTGCCCTTCTCGTGAGGAGGCCGTGGCCTTCCTCCACGAGGTGATGGTCCACCGCGCCTTCGGCGGCGCCGGCGAGCGCGTCGTCGTCGAGGAGTGCCTGACCGGCACAGAGGCTTCGGCCTTCGCCTTCACCGACGGGCGGCACCTCCTCCTCACGGTCCCGGCCTGCGACTACAAACGCGTCTTCGACGGCGACCGAGGCCCCAATACCGGCGGCATGGGCGCTTACAGTCCCCCCGAGTTCCTGACCCGGAGAGACGAGGAGGAGGTCCGCACCCGCGTCCTCGAGCCCGCCGTCCGGCAGATGGCTGCTGAAGGAACGCCCTTCCAGGGCTTCCTCTATGCCGGTCTCATGGTTGGACCCACCGGGTTCAAGGTCCTGGAGTTCAACTGCCGTCTGGGCGACCCCGAGACGCAGGTCGTCCTCCCCCGTCTGCGCTCCGACCTCCTCGACCTGCTCGAGGCCATCGCCGAGGGGAACGTCGCGAGGGCAAAGGCCGATTGGGACCCGCAACCCTGCGTGGGCGTGGTCGTCGCAGCCCCGGGCTATCCCGGAGACTACCCGAAAGGCCTTCCCATCGCCGGCCTGGAAGACATCGCCCGCGACGTTCTCGTGTTCCACGCGGGCACCCGTCGGGACGAGAGGGGCCAGGTGCTCACCAACGGAGGCCGCGTCCTGACCGTCGTCGCCCTGGGCGACACGATGGAACAGGCCCGGCGGAAGGTCTATGATAACGTGGCCTGTATCGCGTTCCCCGGGATGCATTACCGGCGGGACATCGCCCTGCGGGCTATCCAGGCTACGGCCAGACCAAGAAGCCTCTGAGACCAGCGCCCCTGCCGGAGGTGGACGTCGTACAGATGGACGTCGAAAAGTGTTCGCGTTGTAAGAAGCCCTTCTCCTTCGATACCGAGAAGGTGGACGCGGGCCCCGTGGAGGGAGCTCCCCGTATCCTCGTGTACCTGCCCTACTGTCCCCACTGTGGCACCCGAAACATGGTGGACCACGACATGACCCAGGAGGAGTTCTACGCCTACTACTCCCTGGACGCGTCCACCGATCCAGGGATGAAGAAGTGCCCCGACTGCGCGGAGTGGGTCCGCGGCGACGCGCGCGTCTGCCGGTTCTGTGGCTACCGCTTCGCGCTGACCCCTCCGCAGAGACAGACGAGGAAACGAGCGGAGTAGGTGCTGAAGCCTGCTCCCAGGCGCGAGGAGAAACGGAGCGCTCTTCTTAGCCCCTGAGCTTCTCCCGCCCCGCGCCGCGCGGCGCCCCGCAGACGTGACAGTCGGCATTGCCGTCCCTGTTCTGGCCGCCGCACCACTCGCAGTCCCACCACCGAGGGATCGCCGACCGCGCCTCTGGGGAGGTGGGGAGTCCCCGATAGTTCCCCGACCAGCGGAGAGAACGGAATGACGCCTGCCGAAAACCCGGAATGAGCAAATCGTAATCGTCGTCGTAGCGGTGAGAGTCGTTCATGGCCGCCGCCTCCCTGTACGTTACGATTCTATCCCATCCGCCGCAGCGCCGTCGCGGAGACTGCTGGTGGGAGTTCCGACCTCAGCAGGCAAAAGGGTAGAATGAGAGCGCGAGGGATACCGAAGGGCAAAGGAGCGAGGCCGTGATCGACCGCTACTCCCGGCCCAGGATGAAGGCCGTCTGGAGCGAGGAGACCAAGTTCCAGAGGTGGCTCCAGGTGGAGCTTGCCGTCTGCCAGGCCTGGGCCGACGAGGGCGCCATCTCTCCTCCCGACATGGCCCTCCTCCGGCAGGCCCGCCTGGACCTGGCGACCATGGAGACCGCCTTCAAACGCACGCGCCACGACGTGACTGCCTTCCTTGAAGGCGTCGCCGCCACCCTGGGCCCGGAGAGCCGCTTCGTCCACATGGGCCTCACCTCCTCCGACGTCATGGACACCGCCCTCTCCCTCCAGCTCCGCGACTCCTGCGACATCCTCCTGGAGGACGTGGACGCCCTGGAGAAGGTCCTGACCGAGCGGGCGCTGGAGCACAAGGACACCCTCATGGTGGGGCGCACTCACGGCGTCCACGCCGAGCCCATCACCTTCGGCCTCGTGCTCGCCCTCTGGGTGGACGAGGTCCGCCGGGCGCGGCACCGCCTGGAAGAGGCGAAGAGGGTGGTCGCGGTGGGCAAGGTCTCCGGCGCCGTGGGCACCCACGCCACCGTGCCTCCCTCCGTGGAGGAGCGGGCCTGCCGCTACTTGGGCCTGGAGGTAGCCCCCGTTTCCAACCAGGTCATCCAGCGGGACCGCCACGCGCAGTACGTCACCACCCTGGCCCTCGTCGCTTCCTCTCTGGAGAAGTTCGCCACCTACGTCCGGGGCCTCCAGCGCACCGAGGTCCTGGAGGCGGAGGAGCCCTTCGGCGCTGGGCAGACGGGCTCTTCGGCCATGCCCCACAAGAAGAACCCCGAGCTGACAGAGCGGGTCTGCGGCCTCGCTCGTCTCATCCGGGGCTATTCCGTCACCGCTCTGGAGAACGTGGCTCTCTGGCACGAGCGGGACATCTCCCAC
>JACQUM010000035.1 GCA_016210295.1 Chloroflexota bacterium
CTTCTGCCTCCAGTGTGGGGCGGAGCCTTGACACCGCGCGCCAAGAAGAGTAAGCTGGGGCGCAGTTAGCACTCGCCTCGGGAGAGTGCTAACTGCGAGGAACAGTGCTGACGACTCGAAAGACCGAGATCTTGCGGCTCATTGTTCAGGACTATATCCAAGCGGGCGTGCCCGTTGGTTCCCTGCAGGTGGTGAAACGCCACGGCCTGCCCGTAAGCCCTGCCACCGTCCGGAACGAGATGAGTGAACTGGAGGCCGAGGGATATGTTTCTCGGTCTCACCCGTCGGCGGGCGCGGTCCCCACGGACCGTGGGTACCGCCTTTATGTGCAGTCCCTCGAGACGGAAGAGGACCTCGCGCTCGCCCAGCGTGTGACGATCCGGCATCAGCTCTTCCAGGCGCAACGCGAAACGGACGAGTGGCTGCGCCTTACTACCGCCGTCATGGCCCAGCTGGCGCAGGCGATGGCCATGGCTACTGCGCCCCGGCTTCCTTCGCGACGCATTCGGCATCTAGACCTGGTCTCCGTGCGAGAGACCGTGGCCCTCCTCATCCTTGTCCTTGAGGAGGGTCCTGCGGAGCAGCTCCTGTCCCTGGGGGCGCCTGCGACGCAGGAAGACCTTCAGAAGGTGGCCAGTCGGCTCAACGCTCTCTATGGGGGTCTGGCCTACGATCAGATCGTGCAACAGGGATTGCCGCAGGCGGCCCTGGAGCGCCTCGTCTTGGAGTCAGTGCTGCGCATAATGGAGAAGGCGGAGGACGAGATGTCGGCGGAGTTCTACGTCTCGGGCCTGAGCTACATGCTCCACTACCCTGAGCTCAGCACCGGCGAGCAGCTCCGGCCTCTGGTGGAGGCGGTGGAAGGAAGACAGTTGCTTCGTCTCCTTCTCCCGCTGGGGATGCCGGTGACCGGCGTCCAGGTAACGATAGGGGAAGAGAACAAGGAACGTTCGCTCTGGCCGTTCAGCGTCATCCTGGCCCCTTATGGGAGCACTGGCTCCTTCCATGGGACTCTCGGCCTCATCGGGCCCACTCGCATGGAATATACGGTGGCCTTCCCTGCTATCCGATTCCTCTCCGGTCTTCTGGACGAGTTGGCGGCGAGCTTCTCCCCATCGGGATGATTCCCTCTCTTGTCGAATGGTTCCCTTGGTCGAAGTCTCTCCCTCTTGGCGGAAAGATTGCGATAGCGTGAGGTTGCATACGATGACACATCGGTGGGAAGGGGCGCTCACATGAAAGAGGGCGACCATCACGAGGCGGAGGTGACGCCGCCTCAGCCCGAGCTGGCGGGCTCTGAAGGGCAACCGTCTCTGGAGGAGCGGTTTCACACCCTCGAAAAGGAGCTGCAGGAGCGGCGGGCCGAGGCGGAAAGCCTGCGGGGGAACTGGCAGCGTACGGCGGCCGACTTCAACAACTACAAACGACGGGTAGAGCAGGAGCGAACGGACCTGGGTCGCTACGCGACGGCCGGTTCCCTGGCGAGCATCCTCCCCGTGCTCGACGATCTGGAACGGGCGCTCGCCGTCGTCCCTGACAGCCTGGCGAAGCTCACCTGGGTGGACGGAGTCTTCCTTATCTATCGGAAGCTCCTCGCGATCTTGGAGGCCCAGGGAGTCCGGGAGATCTCGACCGAAGACGGACGATTCGACCCGCGCCTCCACGAAGCCGTAGCGCGAGGAGAGGGAGAGGAAGGGAAGCTCCTTCAGGTCTTTCAAAAGGGGTATATGCTCCACGATCGTGTCCTCCGTCCTGCTCTCGTTGAGGTAGGCCAAGGATCGGGGGCAAGAGAGCCCTCTTCTGCGGGGGCTCCCACAGCGACTCCTCTTGAAGGGAGTGAGAATGCTTCGTAACACGGTAGAGCGATGGCGCAGCGGCGGTAGCCGCGAGACGACGCCTGGAGAGGGGGAGGCACTGTGAGCAAGGCAGTCGGCATTGATCTGGGAACAACCAACAGTGTTGTCGCCGTCATGGAAGGTGGCGAGCCCGTCGTCATCGTTGGGACGGATGGGAACCGCCTCACCCCCTCCATCGTCTCCATGAGCAGGTCGGGGGAGCGGCTGGTGGGGCACGTGGCGAAGCGCCAGGCCATCACCAACGCGGAGAACACCGTCTACAGCATCAAACGCTTCATGGGCAGGAAGTTCCGCGAGGAGAGCGTCCAGCGGGACATGAAGCTCTTGCCCTACAAGGTCACCGAGGCCCCCAACGGGGACGTGCGGGTCGTCATGGCGGGGAAAGAGTACAGCCCGCCCGAGGTATCGGCGATGATCTTGCAGAAGCTGAAACAAGACGCGGAGGCCTACCTGGGAGAGTCGGTGACCGAGGCGGTCATCACCGTTCCCGCCTACTTCAACGATAGCCAACGGCAGGCGACCAAAGACGCTGGACGCATCGCTGGCCTGGAGGTGCTGCGGATCATCAACGAGCCCACCGCCTCCTCTCTCGCCTATGGCCTGGATAAGAAGAAGGACGAGGTGATTGCCGTCTATGACTTGGGAGGCGGGACCTTCGATATCTCCATCCTGGAGATCGGTGAGGGGACCTTCCACGTTCGGGCGACCAACGGAGACACCCATCTGGGAGGCGACGACTTCGACCAGCGCATCATGAACTGGCTCGCCGACGAGTTCCGCCGAGATGCAGGCATCGATCTGCGCCAGGACAAGATGGCGATGCAGCGGCTCAAAGAGGCGGCGGAGAAGGCCAAGATAGAGCTTTCCACGGTCGTGCAGACGGAGATCAATCTTCCCTTCATCACCGCCGACGCCTCCGGGCCCAAGCACCTGACCGTGCCCCTGACTCGCGCCAAGCTGGAGCAACTGGTGGGTGACCTGATAGACCGCACGATAGGGCCAGTCCAGCAGGCCCTCCAGGACGCCGGCGTTGCTCCCGAGCGCGTGAATGAGGCGGTCCTGGTGGGAGGCCAGACACGAATGCCCAAGGTCCAAGAGAAGGTGCGGGAGGTCTTCAAGAAGGAGCCTCATAAGGGAGTTAACCCCGACGAGGTGGTGGCCTTGGGTGCAGCCATCCAAGCGGGTGTTCTGAAGGGAGAGGTCCACGAGGTCCTTCTCCTGGACGTGACGCCTCTCACTCTCGGCATCGAGACCCTGGGCGGGGTAATGACCCCCATCATCCCCCGCAACACCACCATCCCCACGACCCGCAGCCAGATCTTCTCCACTGCGGCGGATAGCCAGACCAGCGTGGAGATTCATATCCTCCAGGGGGAGCGGGCCATGGCGGCGGACAACAAGTCCCTGGGCCGTTTCATCCTGGACGGTATCCCCCCTGCGCCCCGCGGGTTGCCGCAGGTCGAGGTCTCCTTCGACATCGACGCCAACGGCATCCTGAACGTCAACGCTCGAGACAAGGCCACCAGCCGCGAGCAGCGGGTGACGATCCAGGCGAGGAGCGGGCTCACGGAAGAAGAGATCAAAGGCATGTCCCGGGAGGCGGAGGCCCACGCCACGGAGGACACGCGCAAGAGGGCGGAGGCCGAGGCGCGGAACAATGCCGATACCCTTGCCTACGGCGCCGAGAAGACCCTCCGTGAACACGGCGACAAGGTTCCTGGCGACGTGCGCAGCCGCGTTGAGGCCAAGGCGAAAGAGGTACGGGACGCCCTGGCCCAGAACGCTCCTTTGGAGACGGTCCAAAAGCTTTCTCAGGAGCTCTCCGTGGTGATGCAGGAGATTGGCACGGCTATTTATCGAGAGGCGGGGACCGCGGGTGGGCCGCAGAGGCCCGGCCAAGAACCTCCTGGACAGGAAGGCGGGACGGTGGAGGGGCAGTTCCGCGAGGTGTAGGGAAAGGGAGGCAAAGGACAGGCTCCTCAGCTAAAAAGGGCGACGCGCACGTATCGCACCCTCGCGGGGGCCTTTCGCGTTGACACGGGAGGAGCGCGCCGCGTATAATCGGCTTCGCCATGCCGAAGCGCACCTATCAACCCAAGAAGCACCCTCGACAGAGAAAACACGGCTTCCTCGCTCGGATGCAGACACGGGGAGGGAGAGCTACCGTCAGCCGTCGTCGCCTCAAGGGCAGAAAGGTCTTGGCCGTCTAGCCTCCCCATGGGCATCCCTCGGGAGCGACGCCTGAGGAGCGAGAAGGACCTCGCGCGAGTGCGGGCGGAGGGGAGAAGCGTCTCCGCTGCTGCGCTCACGCTCTGGTACTGTGTCAACGCCTTGTCCGCCTCTCGCGTCGCCTTCGTCGCCAGCCGCCGGTTGGGTAAGGCGACGGCGCGGAACAGGGTGAAGCGGCTATTGCGCGAGGCGGTGCGCCAGGAGGAGGTCAAGCCTGGATGGGACCTGATTTTCTCCGCCCGGCCGCTCATGGCCGAGGCAACTTTCCACCAGGCGAAGAACGCTGTTCGGGACCTTCTCCGTCGTGCGGGCCTGCTGGGCAGAGAGAGCGCAGCGATTCATCCCTCGGGTGACGGGCAGGAACGAAAGTGAAAAGGATAGCTCTGGCCGCCATCGATCTCTACAAGCGGGCCCTCTCCCCGTACATGCCCTCCGCCTGTCGCTACACGCCTACCTGTTCCGAGTACACGCGGGAAGCCATCAGCAGGTATGGAGTCCTCCGAGGAGGGTGGATGGGCCTGCGCCGGTTGAGCCGCTGCCAACCGCTGAGGGCCGGGGGATATGATCCCGTTCCTTAGAGGCAACGGAGGCGGTTCCAAGGCGCGCTTCCTTCGCCGCGTCCTCGTCCTTTTTCTCCCCTTCGTCCTCTTGGGCGCGGGGTGTACAGGCGCCATCTTCCCCAGCGCCGCTTGGGCCGCGCCGCTCCTCCTGGACGGCCAGATCGTCGTTGGGACCAAGACGGGAGACGTGGTAGCGCTGGACGCGGGGACCCACCAGGAGCTCTGGCGCTTTCAGACCGGAGCGGGCCGGGGCAGCGTGCGGGGGGTCCACGGCACTCCCGCAGCGGACGAGGAGCGTATCTACGTCGGCGGGTTCGATGGGGTGGTGTACGCCTTGAAACGGAGCGTCATCACCGACGGTGCCCCAGAGATCGCCTGGCGTCATCCCGAGAAGGAGGGGGCCAGGACAGAGGCCGTCATTGGGGGGATCGCCCTCTCCGGCGGGAAGGTTTTCGTGGGTTCTGAGGATGGGAAGCTCTACGCCTTGGACGCGGCGACGGGAGAGGTGAAGTGGGCCTTCCCCACCGGCGCCCGCATCTGGGCGCCGCCGGTCGTCGTGGGGAACACCGTCTACGTCGGCTCTATGGACGGTTCTGTGTACGCGGTCTGGATCGAGGATGACTCACCGCAAGGGGCCCGTGCCGGGGAGCAGCGCTGGCAGTTCCAGACGAAGGGCGCCGTGGCCTCTGGACCGGTCGTCGTCGGCGACAGGCTTTACGTCGGCTCCTTCGACCGCTCTTTCTACGCTCTCGATGCCAGGAAGGGGACGCCGGCCTGGCCTCAGCCCTTCTCGGCCAAAAACTGGTTCTGGACGGAACCCCTGGTGGCGGGGGAGACGGTGTACGTCGGCTCCCTGGACCGCACTCTCTACGCCCTCGACACCAGGACGGGAGACCTCCAATGGGCCTTCGAGGCGGGTGCGGCCATCCGGGGCACACCTCTCCTGACGGGGGGCGCGGTCATCGTGGGGGCGGAGGACAAGGTCCTCCGCTGGGTCCGGCGGGGCGTGGAGGAGGAGCGTCTCAAGCTGGGGGGAGAGCTGTACAGTCCTCTCGTGTCTGATGGACGGCTCGTCTATGTCTATGCGCACGACGATGTGCTCTACGCGGTGGACCCTGTGAAGCGCGCCGTGGACTGGTCTCTCTCCATGGCGAGGAAGTAAGGAGGGCGGGCGGTGGAGTTCCTGGGTGCGCTGTGGACGACGGTCCTTATCGACCCCTTGATCAATGCTCTGGTCTTCCTCTACACCCTGCTGTTCCAGAGCATGGGCCTCGCCATCGTGGCGCTCACCGTCATCATCCGGGGGGTAACGTTCCCACTCACCCTTCGGCAGATCAAAGCGACGCTCGCCATGCAGGCGCTCCAGCCACAGCTCCAGGAGGTTCAGCGAAAGTACAAGGGACAGCCCCAGATGGTGCAGCGGGAGACGATGCGGCTCTACCGAGAGCACGGCGTCAGCCCCCTGGGGTGCCTGGGTCCCATGGTTGTCCAGATACCTATCTGGATCGGCCTGTACCAGGCTATCATCCAGGGGTTGGGGAGCACGCCTTCCAACCTGGTCTACCTCTCCCAACACCTCTACTCCTGGCTTCCCCAACTGACGCAGGCCATTCCCATCGATACGCGCTTTCTCTGGATGGACCTCACCTTGCCAGACCCCTGGCCCATCCTACCCCTCCTTGTGGGGGCCTCGACATGGGCGCAGCAGAAGATGAGCATGACCAACCAGGCGAACGTCTCCCCGCAACAGCGGACGCAGAACCAGGTCCTCCTGTGGATGATGCCGGCGATGATGGGGTTCTTTTCGCTGACCTTGGCGGCGGGGCTGCCTCTCTACTGGTTGCTATCCAATGTCATCACGATGGTGGTACAGTATTTCATAGCCGGATGGGGTGGTCTGAAGCCCGCGCCTGCGCAAGGGCTCGCGGCTGCTCCGCCACCCGCATCAAATCAGGGGAGAGATGGACGAGAGTCTGGAGAGCTCGGGCAAGACGGTGGAGGAAGCGATCGAAGCGGGGCTTCGGGAGCTCGGGGTCCAACTCGACGACGTCGACGTCGTCGTTCTCGGCCGGGGTAGACAGGGGATCATGGGACTGGGGGCCGAGCCGGCCCGGGTCCGCCTGACTCTACGCATCCAGCCCCAACCCGGCGCCGTTCCCCCGGAGGCGGCGGGTGCGCATGGCATCCTCCAGAAGCTCTTGGACCTCATGGAGGTCGATGCCCGGGCGGAGGCCATGGAAAGCACCGAGGAGGAGATCACCTTGGGTATTGAGGGCGAGGACGCCGGCCTTCTCATCGGCCGCCAGGGCACGACCCTGCAGGATATTCAGACCATTGTGAACATCATCGCCAGCCGTCAGCTGGGCAGCCATGTCCCTATCCGCATCGACGTGGAGGGGTACCGGCAGCGGCGGACGGAGCGGATCCAGCAGATAGCTCTGCGGGCCGCTCAGCGGGTGCAGGAGCGTGGTCGCCCTATTGTTTTGGAGCCCATGTCGGCGGCAGAGCGGCGCATCGTCCACATGGCCCTGGCCGATCACCCCGGCGTCGTCACCGAGAGCGTGGGCGAGGGGCGGGACCGCCAGGTGACCATTTACCCTCGCCCCTAGAAGGCGCGAAGAAGGCTCCTCCCCAGCCAGCGAGAGCCGTGTCTGACCAAGGAGACCCCGTGCCGGACTTCGTTGTTCTTGGCCACGTTACCCAGGACTACGTGAATGGGGTCTCGCGGCCTGGCGGCGCCGCCGCTTATGCGGCGGTCGCGGCGCATCGCCTGGGTCGCAAGGTGGGCCTTCTCACCTCCACGGCGCCGGAGCTCCCTCTCCAATACCTCCCTTCGGAGATCGAGGTGGTCAGCGTCCCTGGCCCAGCCACGACGACCTTCCGCAACGACTACTCGCCCGAGGGGCGCCGGCAGGCTGTCCTGGCCCTCGCGGCGCCGCTCAACCTCACCCACGTTCCCTGGGCGTGGCTGGACACACAGGTCCTGCTCCTCGCTCCGGTGGTTGGCGAGGTCGATTCGACCCTCATCGGCCGGTTCAGGAAGTCTCTGGTGGGCGTGGCCGCCCAAGGGTGGCTTCGCCGTTGGAGCGAGATAGGTGGCCCGGTCTCCGTCCTCGGGATCGAGGCCCTGCGAGGCCTGCCGACGGTGGGAGCGGTCTTCCTCTCCGAGGAGGACTTCGTAGGGACGGAGGAGGATGTGGTGGCGGCCTTGGAACGGACTCCTATCATCGTGGTGACTCACGGAGCGCGGGGCGCCCGGCTCTGGTGGCAAGGCCAGTGGCTGGAGGTCCCCGCGTTCCCCGCCAGCGAAGTGGACCCCACCGGGGCAGGGGACGTCTTCGCCGCCGCCTACCTTGTGCGCCTCTCGGAGACCCGGGACCCTGTCAAAGCGGCCCTCTTCGCCAGCGCCGCCGCCTCGCTGGCGGTGGAGGGAGAAGGCATCCAAGGAATACCCGGTCGGGTGGCCGTGGAGGCGCGCGTGGCGAGCAGGTAGAGACCTCTTCCCTTGACACTCACCGGCGCGCCCGGCTACAGTCGTACTCCGTAGGTAGCATTCACGCGCAGCGCGAGGGGCCTTTACAGTTCTGTCGGCGCGTCCTAGGGAAACCTGGAAGGCAGTAGGTGACTGAATGTTCGATCCTGTCCCCTCCCGAGTCTCCTTCCCGGACCTCGAGAGGGAGACCCTCCGGTTCTGGAAGGAGAAGCAGATTTTCCGGCGCTCGCTGGAGGAGCGGCAGGGGGGTCCCCTCTTCCTCCTGTACGAGGGCCCTCCCACCGCCAACGGGACGCCTGGGGTCCACCACGTCCTGGCTCGGGTCTTCAAAGACGTTATCCCCCGCTTCAAGACGATGCAGGGCTACTATGCCCCTCGCAAGGCGGGTTGGGACACCCACGGCCTGCCGGTGGAGCTGGAGGTCGAGCGGGAGCTGGGGCTGAAGACCAAGCGCGACATCGAAAGCTACGGCATCGACAAGTTCAACCAGAGGTGCCGCGAGAGCGTCTTCCGCTACGTGAAGGACTGGGAGGCGATGACGGAGCGCATCGGCTTCTGGCTGGACATGAGCGATCCCTACATCACCTTCGCCAACGAATACATCGAGTCGTGCTGGTGGGCCCTGCAGCAGCTCTGGGACAAGGGTCTCCTCTACAAGGGCTATCGGGTCACGCCGCACTGCCCCCGATGCGAGACCTCTCTCAGCGACCACGAGGTCGCTCTTGGGTATAGAGAGGACACACCGGACCCTTCGGTCTTCGTCAAACTGAAAGTCCAGCCCACGGAGCAGACCCTTGCCGTCCTCCCTTCGCTGGACGTTCCGACCTACTTTCTGGCCTGGACGACGACTCCCTGGACCCTGCCGGCCAACGTCGCCCTGGCTGTCGCTCCGAAGGCGCGGTATGTGGTGGTGGAGGGGACCTTTCCTCCCAAGGGGCAGAGGGAGCGGTTCATCCTCGTCGAGGACCGCCTCGCCGACTGTCTGAGCGAGCCGTTCCAGGTGCGGGCCGCCGTCCAGGGGGAGGAGCTGGTGGGGCTCCAATATGAGCCACTCTACCGCCTTGTGGAGCCCTCCAAGCCAGCCTGGCGGGTCGTTGCCGCGGATTTCGTCTCGACGGAGGAGGGGACGGGTGTGCTCCACATCGCCCCCGCCTACGGGGCGGAAGACCTCGAGGTGGGGCTGAAGGAAGACCTTCCCCTGATCCACACCGTCGGCCTGGACGGACGCGTCATGTCCGCGCCCGTGGCCTTCGGCGGCAAATTTGTCAAGGAGGCCGACCCGCTCATCATGGAGGAGCTGCGAGGGCGCGGCCTCCTCTACAAGGACAGGGCCATCCGCCACACCTACCCCTTCTGCTGGCGGTGTGACACCCCTCTTATCTACTACGCCAAGGACTCCTGGTACATTCGCACCACGGCGGTCCGAGACCGCCTCATCGGCGGGAACGAGGAGATCAACTGGCACCCGGACTACATCAAGAGCGGACGTTTCGGCGAGTGGCTTCGGAACAACGTGGACTGGGCCCTCTCGCGGGAGCGGTACTGGGGCACGCCTCTCCCTATCTGGGAGTGCCGCCAGTGCGGCGACACTCAGTGCATCGGTAGCCGGGAAGAGCTGCAGAAGAAGCCGGACATCTCGGGGTACGAGGAGGGCCTGGACCTCCATCGGCCCGCCATCGACCGCGTCACCTTCCGGTGCGAGAAATGCCAGGGGGAGATGGTCCGGGAGCCGGAGGTCCTCGACGCCTGGTTCGACTCTGGGGCCATGCCGGTGGCCCAATGGCACTATCCCTTCGAGAACCAGGAGACGTTCCGGGCTCGGTTCCCCGCCGACTACATCTGCGAGGCGGTGGACCAGACCCGCGGTTGGTTCTACACCCTCCACGCTCTCTCCATCCTCCTCTTCGACAAGCCCTGCTACCGGAACGTCATCTGTCTGGGGCTCATCCAGGACGAGAAGGGCGAGAAGATGAGCAAGTCTCGGGGGAACGTGGTGGACCCCTGGAGCGTGCTCAACCAGCAGGGCGCCGACCCGATGCGGTGGTATATGTACACCGCCACCGCGCCCGGAGACCCCCGTCGGTTTTCCAGCAGCCTGGTGGGGGAGTCCGTTCGGCGGTTCTTCCTTCCGCTGTGGAATGTCTACTCTTTCTTTGTGACCTATGCCCGGCTGGACGGCTTCGATCCGCGAAAGGGCGGTGCCCCGCCGGTGGCGGAGAGGCCCCTCTTGGACCGCTGGATACTTTCTCGCTTCCACGGGCTCGTCCAGGAGGCGACCGACCTGCTGGAGCATTACAGTCCCACCGACGCAGCCCGGCAGATCGAGGCTTTCGTGGAGGACCTCTCCAACTGGTACGTCCGCCGGAGCCGGCGGCGCTTCTGGAAGAGCGAGCACGACGCCGATAAGCAGGCCGCCTACCACACCCTTTACGACGTTCTGGTCGGGCTGGCCAAGCTCCTTGCCCCCTTTACCCCCTTCCTGGCGGAGGAGTTCTACCGAAACCTCATGCCCGTGGGAGACGAGGGGGTGCCAGCGAGCGTCCACCTGGCGCGATGGCCTTCGGCAGATGCTTCCTTGCGAGACCCCCAGATGGAGGAAGACATTCGGTACGCCATGCGGCTCGCGAGTTTGGGGCGGGCGGCGCGGAGCCGGGCGGGGGTCAAGGTCCGGCAGCCTCTGGCCCGCATGCTCGTCCTCGCCCCTGCGGAGAGAGAAAGACAGGCCCTCGGCCGCGTTCAGGAGCAGATCGTCGAAGAGATGAACGTGAAGGAGATCGTCCCGGTGGAAGAGGAAGAGGTCTTCACGGAGTATTCCGTGAGGCCGAACGCGGCTCTCCTAGGACCGAAGTACGGCCGAGACCTGGCCCAGATTGTCCGTGGACTCACGGCCATGAACGCTGGTGAGGTCACGCGCCGCGTCAGAGCCGGGCGGTCGATCGAGGTGGCGGGGAAGGTCCTCCAACCCGAGGACGTCCTAGTGGAGACCCGAGACGTGGAGCCCTTTCTTTCGGCTCGGGAAGGAGACATGGCCCTGGCCATCGACGTGACGGTCACGGCGGACTTAGCTCAGGAAGGCCTGGCGCGGGACCTGGTGCGGCACATCCAGGAGCTCCGTCGTCAATCGGGCCTGGAGATCAGCGACAGGATTGTTGCCTATGTTGGTGGTGACGCGGAGGTCATCGAGGCGGCGCGACGGCTGGGAGACTACATCCGGCAGGAAACGCTGGCCGTGGCCCTTCACTTCCAGGAGCCGCCTCCAAACATCCCATCGGTCGTCGCCCAGATCGACGAGCGGACGGTCCGCCTCGGCGTGCAGAAGCGAGAGTGAGGCAGAGGCTCGTTCACGTCCCTCGCAAGTTGCGGAAAACCTTTCGACCATCTCCCTGTCCCCCTTCCCTTCGGCTGGCTCAGGGCATGCCTGGCCAGGAAGGGGGAGGAAATTATATCCGGGGGCACTTCATCCTTCCCCTCGGAAGGACCGGCAATCCCGAGTCTTCGGGACTGCACTCCCCTTTTTCAATACCCTGCTAGTCGCAGGTTCGAGGGCTCTCTGCCAGGCGCAGGGCGGTGGAAAGCTCTCGGCCATCGCGCACGATGGAGAGGGTGATCTGATCGCCTGGTTCGCGGGGCTGGATGGCCGCGATGAGTTTCGCCGTCGTGGCGACCTTGTCACCGTTGAGTCCGACGATGACGTCGCCGGCGCGAAGCCCAGCCGCTGCCGCGGGAGTCTGCGGGACCACTTCCACGATGGCGACCCCTTCCTTGATAGAGAGGCGGAGCTGGCTGGCGATGCCGGGCGTGACGGTGGCGATCTTGACGCCCATCCACGGCTCCCGCACCTTCCCACGCTCGATGAGCTGCTGCACGATGGGCCGCGCCTGGTTGATGGAGATGGCGAAGCCGATCCCCGTCCCCTGGCCGGCGATGGCCGTGTCGATGCCGACGACCTCTCCGCGGAGGTTGAGGAGAGGCCCGCCGCTGTTGCCTGGATTGATGGCGGCATCGGTCTGGATCAGGTCGTAGAGCGTGCAGCCCGTATCGGTGGTGATGCCGCGCCCTAAGGCGCTCACCACTCCCGCCGTGACCGTGGGGCCTCCCTCCAGACCCAACGCGTTTCCGATGGCAATCACCCACTCGCCAATCTGGAGCGCCGAGGAGGAGCCCAGGGGAGCGACCGGCAGGTCGGCTCCCTGGATGCGCAGGACGGCCAGGTCCGTCCTGGGGTCTCTCCCGACCAGTTCGACGTCGTCGAAGGAGCGGCCGTCGGGGAGGACCACCCGGAGGGAGCGGGCCCCCTCTACCACGTGGTTGTTGGTCAAGACGTGCCCTTCCCTGTCGATAACGACTCCGGAGCCGGCCCCTTCCCGAGGGACAGGGTCGAAGAAGCGCTGGGGAGAAAGGGTTTGGGTGTAAATGGAGACCACCGCCGGCCTCGTGCTGGCCACGGCCGCGGCGACGTTCGGCAGGGATGCCGTCTCCAGGCGGGTCAGGGAGTCTTGCGGGGTTTCCTGGGAAGGTGCGGGCGCGAGCCCCGCGCTGGGTACAGGAGAGGGAGTGGCGGCCGGCTGGACAGCCGCCGCGGGGCTCGCGCCCTGGAGGTTGCTGATCAAAGGCGCGCAGCCGGTGGAGAGAAGGGCCAATCCAAGCGCTGGGAAGATGAAAAAGCGCCGAAAACTGTTCATGGTACGGCTCCTGAAACTGTGAGTCTCATGTATAGGGTAACGGATGAGGCGTGAAGGGAGTAATCCCTGGGAAGGGGGATCTCCGCTTGAAACGCGGTCGGCGTCTTACGAAGCGCGGAGCGCTTCCATGAGTAGCCCCGTCCATTGACAGCCTCCTATGGGGATGGTATACTTGCGCCAGTTGTGGCGAAGCTGGTCCGCCCGGTATAGGTGTTCGTAAAAGCCTCTCCGTTCCATGTGCAGGGAACGGAAGGTGTTTTTTGTTCTCATTCACATTCACGATAGGAGCATTGTTCATGCGCCTTGCCTCCGCGGATCGTCCCAGGACTACCTCCCTCCCCGAGAAGAACTACGCGAAAATCCCCCAATCCCTCGACCTGCCTAACTTGGTGCAGGTCCAGTTGGACTCTTACGAATGGCTCAAGGGCCCAGGGCTAAAGGACCTTTTCCAGGAGGTCTCTCCGATCCAGGACTCCCCACGAGAGGGCCTGCCGGGGGAGATCCTGCGCCATCATAGCCTGCGGGAGATCCTAGCGATGGTCAAGGCGGGCGAGGTCAGCCATGACCCCATGGGTGGGCGCTTCGCCCTCTCTTTTCTGGAGCACTCCTTCGGAGAGGCCAAATCCTCAGAGGAGGAGTGTCGAGCCAAGGACCTGACCCATGCGGCGCCCCTGTTCGTCAAGACCCAGCTCCTAGTGAAGGAGACCGGGGAGGTCAAGGAGCAGTCGCTCTTCATGGGCGACGTTCCCCTGATGACCAATCGGGGGACTTTCATCGTCAACGGCACGGAACGCGTGGTGGTGAGCCAGCTGGTCCGCTCTCCCGGCGTCTACTTCACCATCGAGGGAGATGTCACCACGGGCCGCGATCTGTGCTACGCCAAGCTGATCCCAACCCGCGGCGCATGGTTGGAATTCGAGATGAACTCCAAGGACGTCATCAGCGTGAAGGTGGACCGCCGCCGCCGGATGCCGGTGACCACGCTGCTTCGGGCCCTTGGCTACACCTCGGATGAGGAGATCCTTGCTCTCTTCCAGGAGGTGGAGGCCAAAGGACAGCGTTCTTACATTGCAACGACCATTGAAAAGGAGACGTACGAGAAAAGCGAAGAGGCGGCCTTGCTGGACTTTTACCGACGCCTCCGTCCAGGCGAACCGGCCGTCTTGGAGAACGCGAAGCGCTTGGTGTACAACCTGTTCTTCCACCCCCGCCGCTACGACCTAGGCCGGGTAGGCCGCTACAAGCTCGGCCGGACCCTGGCCCGGGGAGAGGAGGGTGAGGCCCGGCGCGTCCTGCTCCCTGAAGATATCGTGGGCATCATCCGCCGCATGATCTTGGTCCAGCATGGGGAGATTCCTCCTGACGATATCGACCACCTGGGCAATCGACGAGTCCGGGCGGTCGGCGAGCTCGTCCAAAACCAGTTCCGCATCGGGCTGCTCCGAATGGAGAGGGTGGCGCGAGAGCGGATGACCCTGACGCAGAGCGAGGGGGCCACTCCTGGCCACCTGGTGAACGTGCGACCTGTCGTCGCCGCCATGCGAGAGTTCTTCGGAGGCTCCCAACTCTCCCAGTTCATGGACCAGACGAACCCTCTGGCGGAGCTGACGCACAAGCGACGTCTTTCTGCCCTGGGTCCCGGCGGCCTCAGCCGGGAGAGAGCGGGTTTCGATGTCCGAGACGTCCACAACTCTCACTACGGTCGCATCTGTCCCATCGAGACGCCAGAAGGGCCCAACATCGGCCTTCTTGGTTCCCTCGCCACCTACGCGCGGGTAAACCAGTACGGGTTCATCGAGACTCCCTATTGGAAGATCGAGCGGGAGGTCTCCTCCAGGGATTCTCTCCTCTTGGGGAGGACCCTCCGAGCGCCTATCAAGACGGTCAAGGGAGAGATGGTAGCGGACGCGGGGGACGTGGTGACGGAGCAAGTCGTCGCGCGTCTCAAAAAGATGACGGAACAGAAAGTAGCGGTGAACCCCTTCGTCTCCGCGGAATTCGTCTACCTTTCCGCAGACGAGGAGGAGAACTACACCATCGCCCAAGCGAACACGCCTGGGAACGCGCGGGGCGAGATCACCACGGAGGCGGTGGAGATCCGCCGGCGAGGCGAGCCAGTGATGGAGAGCCCGCTGCGCGTCGACCTGATGGACGTCTCTCCGAAGCAGATATTCAGCGTCTCTACTGCCCTCATACCCTTCTTGGAGCACGACGACGCCAACCGTGCCCTGATGGGCTCCAACATGCAGCGTCAGGCTGTGCCCCTCCTCCGGCCGGAGGCGCCGCTGGTCTCCACCGGAATGGAGTATCAGGTCGCTCGGGACAGCGGACAGGTCCTCCTGGCGCCGGTGGACGGCGAGGTGGTCTCCGCGACGGCGCGCCAGATCATCATCCGCGACGCAGCGAAGAAGCTGCACAGCCTGAACCTCTGGAAGTTCGAGCGCTCCAACCAAGGGACGTGCATCAACCAGCGGCCCATCGTAGCCAAGGGTGATCGTGTCAAAAAGGGGCAACCCATCGCCGACTCCTCTTCCACAGACAAAGGGCAGTTAGCCCTCGGTCAGAACGTCCTCTGTGCCTTCATGTCCTGGGAAGGGTACAACTTCGAGGATGCCATCATCCTCTCGGAGTCCGTCGTCCGCAAGGACAAGTTCACCTCCATCCACCTCGAGGAATCCGAGGTGGAGGCACGCGACACCAAGCTGGGACGGGAGGAGATCACCCGCGATATCCCAAACGTCGGGGAGGACTCCCTGCGAGACCTGGATGAGAGGGGAATCATCCGCGTCGGCGCCGAGGTGGGCCCCGGCGACATCTTGGTGGGGAAGATCACTCCCAAAGGGGAGACGGAGCTTTCTCCGGAGGAGAAGCTTCTACGGGCCATCTTCGGCGAGAAGGCCCGGGAGGTGAAAGACTCCTCTTTGCGGGTGCCTCACGGAGAATGGGGCAAGGTAGTGGACGTCAAGATCCTCTCCCGCGAGCAAAAGGACGAACTGACCGCTGGGGTGAACGAGGTGGTGCGCGTGTGGGTGGCCCAGACCCGCAAGATCTCCGAAGGAGACAAGATGGCGGGCCGCCATGGCAACAAGGGAGTTATCTCGCGGATCCTTCCCATCGAGGATATGCCGGTCCTTCCCGATGGGGCACCTGTTGAGATCATCCTCAACCCTATCGGCGTGCCGAGCCGCATGAACCTGGGCCAGGTCCTGGAGACGCACATCGGAGCAGTGGCCAGCTCCTTTGGTTTCCGCGTGGTGACTCCAGTCTTCGACGGAGCGGGGCCCGAGGAGATCGAGAATGCTCTGGGTCGGCTCTGGATCGCGCAGCAGGCTGGCGCTATCTCCATCGCGCCCGACGGGGAGACCCACCTCTTCGACCAGGAGCGTGCCCGAAGGTGGCTGCGGGATCGCGGCTACGATCCAGCGCGTATCTTCTCCGACGAGTTCGTGGGCGAGGCTAAGAACGCTTGCCTCCGCTTGTGGCTGGAGGACGCGGGCGTTGCCACCACCCGTATGAGCCCCGATGCGGTGGAGAAGGCCGCTGAGAAACACTATCGGAAGACGGGCGCCACCCCGCCCATCTTCGGGAAGGTGCAGTTACGGGACGGAAGGACGGGAGAGCCCTTTGGACAGCCCGTGACTATCGGGTCTATTTACATGCTCAAGCTGATCCACCTGGTAGAGGACAAGATCCACGCCCGTTCCACGGGGCCTTACTCCCTCATTACCCAGCAGCCCTTGGGCGGGAAAGCTCAGTTCGGTGGCCAGCGATTCGGCGAGATGGAGGTGTGGGCCCTGGAGGCCTACAGCGCCGCTAATAACCTGCAGGAGATGCTGACCATCAAGTCCGACGATGTCCAGGGACGGCAGCACACCTACGAGGCCATCGTCAAGGGCGAGAACGTCTCTGAACCCGGCCTTCCGGAGTCCTTCAACGTGTTGCAGAAGGACCTCCAGAGCCTCGCCCTCTCCGTGGAGTTGCTGCCTGAGGAGGCGGTTCCGGCCCTCGAGGTGCGGAGCATCCGGGACGAGCTGCACGCCGCCGATCTGGTGGATGTGGAGGAAGAGAGCTAGCCATGTTGGGGAACCCCTTCAGCGCCATTCGGATTTCCCTCGCTTCGCCGGAGCTGATCAAGAGCTGGTCCTACGGCGAGGTGACCAAGCCGGAGACTATCAACTATCGGAACCAGAAGCCGGAAAAGGACGGCCTGTTTGATGAGCGCATCTTTGGACCGACCAAGGACTTTGAATGCGCTTGTGGCAAGTACAAGCGGATGCGCTACCGGGGTGTTATCTGCGACCGCTGCGGCGTGGAAGTCACCCGGGCTCGCGTGCGTCGAGAGCGGATGGGCCACATCCAGCTTGCAACGCCCGTGGCGCACATCTGGTTCGCCAAGGGGACGCCCTCCTGGCTTGGCCTCCTCTTGGATATCTCCCCCCGGAACTTGGAGCGCGTGGTCTATCTGGCCCAGTACGTCATCACCTCCGTGGACGAGGAGGCGAAAAAAGAGCTTCGCGAGGGTCTCCTCAAACAGAAGAACGATACCGTCTCTCGCCTCCGCACGGAGATGGAGGAAGCGGTAGCTGCCATCCAGGGCCAGACGGGCGTAGCGGGCTCCTCGACAGGAGAGAGGGAAGCCACGACAGCGAAAGAGAAAGCCCAGCTTCGAAAGCTGGAAGAGACGATAAGGGAACAGCTCCAGTCCTTGAAGGGGAAGAAAGCACCCGCGAAGATCGCTTTCGCGAGTAAGACCATCGTCGCCCGCGGGACGGTCGTGACGGCGAAACACCTTACCGCTCTGGAGAAGGCGGCCAGCGAGGCGCTTATTGCAGAGCGGAAGGTCTCGAAGCCGAAGCGGCGGGAGAAAACCGCGACGTCAGACGGGGAGCAAGACACGGCGAGCCGCGCTGTCGCTGCCGAGATTGCGCGCGTCCAGAAGGAGTTCTTAGACGAGATCTCCGAGGCCGAGAAGGCGTTGGCGGAAGGGGACGCCGAGCTGAACGAGATCGTCCCCCTCCTCTGCCTCTCCGAGGCGCGCTACCGCGAACTGCATGAGAAGCATGCCCACATCTTCACCGTTGGGATGGGCGCCGAGGCCTTCCTGGAGATTCTCCAGAAGATAGACCTCCACAAGCTCCGGGAAGAGCTGCACCAGGAAGCGCTCCCTGGCTCTAGCCAGCGGGCGAAGAAGGCGGCAAAGCGTCTCCGCGTCGTCGAGGCATTCCTCAGGAGCGGGAACCGGCCCGAGTGGATGGTCCTCACGATGCTGCCCGTCCTTCCACCCGACCTGCGCCCTATGGTCCAGCTCGACGGTGGGCGGTTCGCCACGAGCGACCTCAACGACCTCTACCGGAGGGTGATCAACCGGAACAACCGCCTGCGCCGGCTCATGGACCTGGGCGCCCCGGAGATCATCGTCCGGAACGAGAAGCGGATGCTCCAGGAGTCGGTGGATGCTCTCGTCGATAACGGGAGGCGGGGCCGCGCCGTGACGGGCAGCCACAACCATCAGCTGAAGAGCCTCTCGGACATGCTGCGGGGGAAGCAGGGGCGTTTCCGCCAAAACCTGTTGGGGAAGCGCGTCGACTACAGTGGGCGTTCGGTCATCGTCGTCGGGCCGACTCTGAAGCTCCATCAATGCGGCCTGCCCAAGCGGATGGCCCTGGAGCTGTTCAAGCCCTTCGTCATGCACCGGCTGGTCCTGTACGGGCAAGCCCACAACATCAAGAGCGCCAAACGCATGGTGGATCAGGTTCGGCCGGAGGTCTGGGACATCTTGGAGGAAGTGATCAAGGAGCGGCCTGTTCTCCTGAATCGCGCTCCCACCTTGCACCGGCTCGGCATCCAGGCCTTTGAGCCTCTCCTGGTGGAGGGGTCGGCCATCCAGATCCATCCTCTGGTCTGCTCCGCCTACAACGCCGACTTCGATGGCGACCAGATGGCCGTCCATGTCCCCGTGGGGCGGGAGGCGGTGGAAGAGGCCCGCCGCATCATGCTTTCCACGCACAACATGCTCTTGCCCAGCTCCGGCGAGGTGGTCATCACACCGACCCTCGACATCGTCGTCGGTTGCTATTACCTCACCATGGAGATCATCGGGGCCAAGGGCGAAGATTCCTCCTTCCTCACCTTCGAGGACGCTCAGCTCGCCTACGAGTTGGGATCGATCGACCTGCGGGCCCAGGTCAACATCCGCCACGGAAAAGAGGGGAATCCCATTCGGACCAGCGTCGGGCGCATCCTCTTCAACGAGGTTCTGCCGGAGGACCTGCCTTTCTACAACCAGCTCGTCGATAAGAAGACTCTGAAGGAGATCGTCACGCGCATCTACCATCTCCTCGGCAACGAGGTGACGGCGGTGGCGGTGGACCGGCTCAAGAACCTGGGCTTCCACTATGCAACGCTTTCCGGCTTGACCATCTCCTTGAACGACTTGGTTGTGCCGGTGGAGAAGGCCGGCCTTTTGCAGGATGCGGACGCTCGCGTCGCCAAGATCGACCGGGACTTCCAGCGCGGTCTTATCAGCGCCGCCGAGCGAGAGGAGCAAACGGTGGCCGTCTGGCAAGAGGTCAACCGCGCGATCGAACAGATCATCACGAAGAGCCTGCCTTCCTACGGGAACCTGTACCTCATGATTGGCTCCGGGGCCAAGGGAAACATCTCCCAGATCAAGCAGATGACGGGGATGCGTGGCCTCATGGCTGACCCAAAGGGTAGGATCCTTCCCCTCCCCATCCGGTCTAGCTTCCGCGAGGGTCTCTCTGTCCTGGAGTATTTCATCTCTACTCACGGGGCGCGGAAAGGCCTCGCCGACACTGCTTTGCGGACGGCCGACTCTGGGTATCTGACCCGCCGGCTCATTGACGTGTCCCAGGAGGTCATCGTCCTTCTGCACGACTGCAAGACCACGGAAGGGATATGGGTCTCCTACGCGCCGGAGAGAACGATGCTGGGGAGCCTCGCGGAGAGGATCGTGGGGCGGTTAGCCGCTCGTCCGGTCCCCCACCCCAAGACCGGCGAGATTCTGGTGGGCAGGGACGAGGAGATCACCGAGCGGATCGCCCGGGCTATCCAGGAGGCGGAGGTCGAGCGCGTTTGTGTGCGGAGTCCGCTCACCTGCGAGGCGGCACGTGGTCTGTGCCAGCTCTGCTACGGTGTCTCCCTGGGTCGAGGTCGCCTAGTGGAGCGTGGCGAGGCCGTGGGCATCATGGCGGCACAGTCCATTGGCGAGCCTGGAACACAGCTGACCATGCGTACCTTCCACACCGGGGGTGTTGCGAGCGTCGATATTACTAGCGGCCTGCCTCGGGTGGAGGAGCTCTTCGAGGCACGCATACCGAAGCTTGCCGCCCCCATCGCCGAGATCGACGGCGTCATTGAGCTCTACGAAGCCCCAGATGGGCGCCACGTGAAGATCAGCAGCACCGACGTCGTCCGTGAGAAATATGCCTTGCCCAAGGGCTTCACCGCTTTGGTGAAGAACAACGATTGGGTGGAAGCGGGCGCCGAGCTGGCCCATCCCGCTCCGAAGAAGACGGCAGGGAAGAGCTCTGTTGCTGCCACCGAGGGACTGCGGAGCGTCATGGCCGGCCACGTGAAACTGGAGAAAAACCTCATCGTCGTCTCCCGAGAGGAGAGGCAGGAGAGGGACTACCTGGTGCCTCCCGGCGCGAGGCTGACCGTCTCTCCCGGCCAACAGGCCACGGCGGGCACTCCTCTGGCCGAGGGTCCTTTGAACCCCCAGGATGTGCTCCGGGTTCAGGGCCGCGATGCCGTTACCCGCTACCTCATCGACGAGGTTCAGAAGGTCTATCGCTCCCAAGGAGTCGCCATCCACGACAAGCACATCGAAATCATCGTGCGCCAGCTGCTCCGTCGCGTCCGCGTCGATTCCCCTGGGGATACGGGCCTGCTCCAAGGTGACTTGGTCGATCGTTTTCTCCTGGAAACGGAGAACGCGCGGGTCCTCTCGGAGGGTGGCGAGCCCGCTACCGCTGTCCCCGTGCTCTTGGGCGTTACCAAGGCATCGTTGAACACTGGGAGCTTCCTGGCTGCCGCTTCCTTCCAGGAGACGACACGTGTCCTGACGGAGGCCGCCCTCTTCGGCAAGGTGGACAGGCTCTTGGGCCTGAAGGAAAACGTCATCATCGGCCGGCTCATACCCGCCCGGCTGGGCATATACGACGAAGAGGGGCAACGCCTTCCGCCTCCTGTTCCGGCTGCCCTGAGCAGCTTGCTCGGAGGGGGCGAGGCTGGTTCTACGAACGGGGGCGCGGCCGTGGCCTCCGGAGACGGCGCTGAAGAAGAGCTTGTTCAGACAGAAGGGGAAGAGGTTGGCGCCGCAGAGAGCGAGGGCAACGAGACCGGAGACTAGCCTCGCTCCGCAGCCCGGATTCTGCAAGGGGCCGCCCGCCGCAGGCGGGCGGCCCCTTTTTTCTTCTGTTGCGGGTGCTGAAGAGCTACGCTATGGTTGAGTCATCCTTGGGGAAGGGGACATGGCGGACCTTTCGGTAGAGGTGGCCGTATCGCGGGGTTTGCGGCTGAGAAGCCCGGTGATCACCGCCTCGGGTACCTTTGGCTACGGCATCGAGTACCAGGCGATCTTCGACATCCAACGCTTGGGGGCTATCATCTGCAAGACGACGACGGTGAAACCTCGGACGGGGAACGTTCAGCCCCGTATCGCTGAGGTGGCCGGGGGCATGCTCAACTCCATCGGTCTACAGAACGTGGGGCTGGAGACGGTGCTCCGGGAGAAAGCTCCCGTCTGGGCGACCTGGCAGGTCCCTGTCATCGTCAATATCGCCGGGGAGAACGCCGAGGAGTTCGCCTACCTCGCCTCGCGTTTGGACGGCGTGCCGGGGGTCGCGGGTCTGGAGCTGAACATCTCCTGCCCCAACGTCGCCGGCGGCCTGGATTTCGGTCAGGACCCTCGATTGGCCGAGGCGGTGGTCCGGGGCGTTCGCCGGGCGGCGTCTCTCCCCATCATCGCCAAGCTCACGCCCAACGTGACCGACATCGTCACCATCGCTCGCGCGGTGGAGGCTGCCGGGGCCGATGCCGTCTCTTTGATCAACACCGTGGTTGGAATGGCCGTTGACGTGCGGGCCCGCCGACCTGTCCTGGGCGCACTCTTCGGCGGCCTCTCCGGGCCTGCCATCAAGCCCATCGCTCTTGCCATGGTCTACAAGGTCGCTGGCGCCGTGGACATCCCCATCATCGGCATCGGCGGCATCAGTACGGCGGAGGATGCCCTGGAGTTCATCATGGCGGGGGCGACAGCGGTGGAGGTGGGGACGGCCACTTTCCTGGACCCCACGACGCCTCTTCAGGTGCTGGAGGGGCTGGAAACCTGGTGTCAGGCGGAGGGGGTCTCTTCTCTTGCTCAAGTCCGAGGCGCCGCCCGCCGCTAGCCGCTATCGCGAAGCCACTGCGCTCCCCGTCCTCGGCAACCGGGGCTGGCTTATCCCCCTTTTGTGCCGGCGCCCCAAGGACTAGCAGAGTGCGGCAAATAGGGATCCCAGAGGGGGCGAAGCCCCGGAGCTTGCCCTGGGCGTAATCGAAGGGGTGGGGGTCTGGGGGTGTCCCCTAGTTTCTTAAATTCTTCCCCCTCTCCCTCGCTGAGGGAGAGGGGGATACGGGGGATACAGGGGGTGAGGGTTTCCGAAAGGGCCTCTAGAAAGTAACCTAGATTCTTCGCTTCGCTCAGAATGACTTTTGTGCGAAGCCGAGCAAAGACTAGCTTGTCTCTTCCTGGTAGCGAGGCTCGCCCGTTTGTGGCACCATAGTGGGAAGAGATTGCCATGGCGGAAACGCACTCCCAACTCACTATCGAAGAGGTCTATCACATTGCCGCGCTGGCGCGCGTCGCCGTGACGCCGGAAGAGGCGGAGACCCTTCGTGCCCAGCTCAACCATATCCTGGAGAGCTTCAGAATCCTTCAGGAGCTGGATACGACGGGAGTCGAGCCGACGGGCCACGCCATCGCCCTCCAGAACGTGATGCGGGAGGACGTCTCTCGCGATAGCTTCTCGCGGGAGGCGGTCCTGGCCAACGCACCCAACGCCCAGGAGGGCTTCTTCCGCGTGAAAGCGATCCTGGAGGAGTGATGCCTGCACGTCGCCTCTATGCGATGACGGCTCACGAAACGGCTGACCTCCTTCGCCGACGGGAGGTCTCCTCAGAGGAGCTGACCCGTGCCGTCTTCGATCGCATTCGCGCTGTCGAGGGCAAAATTCAGGCCTTCGTTTCCCTGACGGAGGAGGGGGCATTGGAGCAGGCGCGGATGGCGGACAGACGGCGAGCTGCGGGGGAGGAGGGGCCGCTCC
>JACQUM010000037.1 GCA_016210295.1 Chloroflexota bacterium
CGAGGGCCTTGTCCACCGCGGCCGTGGCACCGCCTGGCTCCGTTACGCCCTCGAAGAGGTTGACGACGACGGCATCGGCCTGGATGGTGGTAAGGTCACCGGTGGCCGCACGGATCTCCACGATTTGCCCCTTTTCTCAGACGTTTCCAGGAAAGCGTGGGAAAGCCAAGAGCGCCTCTATTATAGACGAGCAGGCTGTCCGTCCTCTCCGCCTTTCTGAGAGGCGAGAGCCATCCAGCCTTTCTTCACGGCACGGGGCGGTCGTAGAGGAGGCGGGAGAGAAGGCGCCTTCCGATCTCTGCACCTCCAGACCGAAGGTCCTCGCGGAGGTCCGCCGTGATCCGGCGGAGGCAGACGAGGCCCGCGATGGCGGCCCCTGAAACGAGGATGGGCGTTCCGCTATCGAGGACGAGGGCCGCCAGGGGCATGGCCGAGAAGGTGAGGAGCATGCCCAGGGGGAGGCTGCGGCTCTGGGCGATGCGGAGGGCCCGTAGGTTCTCTGGCGAGAGACGAAGCGTTTGGTCCTTGAGACCCCACAGGCGCAGCCCGGCGGCGACGATGCCGGGTATCAGCCCCAAGAGCATGGTGGGAGGGGAGAGGCCGAACATGGCGGCCAAGCCTGTCGCGTTCCCTCTTCCCCCGGAGAGGCGCAGGAAGACCGGCCACATCTGGCCGGTCACGGCGGCGATGGCGGCGAGGCTGGCGGTCCAGGGGCCAAGCCCCAGGAAGAGGGCGACGGAGGGAGCGAGGAAGCCCCTGACCACGTCGGCGGCGATGCCGATGGAGCCAGGGCCCGGCCCGGCGCTCTGCCAGAGGTTCCCTCCGCCCACGTTCCCCGTCCCGGTCTGGCGCAAGTCCACGCCCTTTCGCCGTGCCAGGAGGTGGAGGACGGGTAGAGAGCCTACGAGATACGCTACGAAGATGTAGAGAAGATCGAGGAGCGGCAAGGACGACTACCTCGTCGAAGACATCGCCCGCGACCTCAGAGAGAGCGAAGCCCTCTTCACCGGCTCGGGCGCTGAGATGTCCTTTGGGCCGCCGCGCGGCTCCCGAAGGAGAGGAGGAGTGGGCTGAGAAGGAGCAGAAGGGCAGGGAGGCCGAGGAGAAGGGCCAAAAACAGCTTAGCGTCTCCCTCGATGGACTGGGCGATGAGGAGAGGTGCCAGCGGGACGACGAGAAGCAGGATGGCGATCTTGAGGAACCGACGGCCCAGGCGGACGGCAGCCGCTACGGCGAGAGCAACAAACAGCAGCACGAGGGCGGTGCTGGTATCGGCGGCAAGGAACTCGGTGTGACTACCTCGGCTGAAGATGAGCAGAGAGATGGCCAGGACGGGGTACGGGGTGACCAAGAGCGTGGCGTGAAGCCAGTCCCGCCGGGAGAGTCGGAGCACTGCATAGCAAGAGGCGAAGAGGGCGGGCGGCGCGAGCAACACGATGGCGATCCAGACTCCCACGCTGGTCAGGATGTAGCCGCGCGTGAGGACGTACCAGGCTGCTTGCCCCAGGCCGATGAGGGCAAGGAGGCTGCCCAGCATCACGGGGAAGAGGGCGTATCCCAGCCAAGAGTAGGCCCACACGGGGCGACCTCGAAGCAAGGCGATGCCACCGACGGCTCCCATAAGCATCAGGATGGGGATGTGCCAGAAGGGGTTCAACCAGAGGTGGAAGGCGAACAGCAGGCCGATCAGGAGGTGGGGCAAGCTCGCCAGGGCCACGGAGAGCCAGGAGCCGGTGGCGTGCACCTCGGAGAGCTGCCGGGCGATAGCCCTGGGGTCACCGAAAAGCCGTATCGCCTCCGCGGTCGCCTCCTCGCGAGGCCACCCGGCGGCGACCAACTCATCGGCGCGGTCCTCCAGATGTGTCCTCAGCTCCTGGAGAGCGTCGCGCTGCACCTCCGGCTCCAGCCGGAGGTGACCTCTCAGGTCTCTAAGGTAGAGGGCGAGAGAGTGCACCGTCCAACCTCATGAGGCGGAGCCCTGAGTCTGCATCACCATGGTCACGGCGTTGGCAAAGCTGGACCATACGGACGTCCTGCGTGCCAGGGCCCTCCGGCCCTGCCCGGTGATCGTGTAATACCGGCGGCTCTGCCCGGCGGGTGCGGACATCCACAGGGCCTCGATGAGGTTCTCTCGTTCCAGGCGATGGAGGGCCGGGTAGAGAGTCCCCTCTTTGAAATGGAAGTAGCCTCGGCTTCGCCTTTCCATCTCCCGGAGGAGTTGATAGCCGTACATCGGCTCGTGGGTGAGGAGAGAGAGGAGGAGCGTCTCCGTGCTTCCCTTGAGCAATTCTCGTTCGAACTCCATGACTACCTCCTCAGGCGTTCTAGAGGCCTTGAGAGGGTCGTTGGGTGGGCAAGGGAGCTTCGCGACCCTCCGTGTCCAGCCACTCTTCCAGGCGTCGCATAACCTGGAAGAAATCGTCGTACGTACTATACTCCAATCCCTGGGCTTCGGCGTAGTCGCGGAGCTTCCTCCGGGCGAAGAGGATGTCCGCCTTGCGGCTCACGCAGAAGTCTCGGGAGCCATCGCCCACGAAGGCAACCGTGTATCCCCGGTCGCGGTAGTGCTGGAGCGTTGCGCACTTGCAGGCGCCGCCGTTGGGACACCCTGCGAGGCGCGGTCCAGGGACGACGACGATGCTCTGCTGAGCGAAGTCGGCGCCGTCGCCGGAGACGGGGAGCGATCCCAGCCCCGCTTGCTCCAGAGCGGCTTTGACGTAGAAGGTCAGCCCGCTGGTGACGATCACGAGGGGAATGAGCCGCCTTTGGCAAAAGGCCGCCATTTCCCGGAACCCGGGCCGGAGCTCGGCCTGAGAGCGGGCGTAAGCCTCGATCTCCTCGCAGCTCGCCTTCACCAGAGCGAACTGCCGCGGAGACACCTCTTCGGGGCGCACGGTCCCTTGCTCCCAGGCGCGATCGTAGGCTTGCCAGTCGCCCTGAGCGAAGCGCTCCAGGATGGCCACGCTCACGTTCTGGAGCACGGCCGTGCCGTCGAAGTCGCACAGGACCGCCGCTTTCATGCCTGCTCCCGCTAGGCCTGCCCGATGACCAAGATAACGAGCTGGAGCAGAAGGATGGCGACGACAGGCGAGATGTCGATCATGCCGATTCGGGGGATGATGCGTCGGAGCGGGGCCAGGATGGGCTCCGTCACCTGATAGACGATGGCGACGAAAGGGTTGTTTCCGGTGTTGGGAAACCAGGTGAGGATGGCCCGCGCCACTATCGCGAAGATGAGGACCTGGGCCAGGATGTTGACGAAGTTAGAGAGGATGGTTACCAAGGTTATGCGCTCCTGGCTTCTTTCCTGTGGTCTGCCTCATCCCAGGGCCTTGGACTTCTCGTAGGCGGCGACGACCGCCCTGGTCACGGCGGCCCGCAGGCCGCCCTCTTCAAGAGCCAGGAGCCCCTCGGCCGTGGTCCCGCCGGGGGAGGTCACCATGTTCCGCAGCTCCGCCGGGTGCTTGCCCGTCTCCTCCGCGAGATGAGCGGTGCCCAGGAGCGTCTGCCGGGCCATCTCCTCCGCCATCGCACGCGGAAGGCCGATGTGGACGCCGGCGTCGATGAGGGCCTCCAGGAAGAGGAGGACGTAGCCGGGCCCGCTACCGCTCAGGGCGGTGGCCATGTCCAGATAGTGCTCGTCGTCTACGTAGATCTCCTTCCCCAAGGCGCGGAGGATGGCCGCGGCCTGCTCCTTCTGTTTCGTCGTGACCGCGGGCGTCGCCGTCCACACGCTCATGCCACGGCCGATCTGCGCGGGCGTGTTGGGCATGACGCGCACCACGGCCGAGTGCCCCAGGATTCCCGAGAGGGTGCCGATGCGGACTCCTGCGGCGATGGAGAGCACCAGTTGCTCCTTGCCGAGGACGCCGTGGAGAGGGCTGAGGGCGGGCTGGATTTGCTGAGGCTTCACCGCCACAACCACCACCTCCGCCTCCTTCGCCGCCTCCTTCGGATCAGAGGTCGCTCTGACCTTCAAGGTCTCTGTGAGGAAGTCGCGGCGGGCGGGGATCGTCTCGACGATGGCGATCTCCCGAGGAGAGGCCATCTCGCGGGCGAGGACCGCCTTGGTTATCGCCTCGCCCATGACGCCGCCCCCGATGAAGCTGATTCTCATCTTCCTTCTCTTCCTCTGGGGTATGGGAAGGCCTTGGGTGGCCTCATTATACCCGCGCGGCTACGCTTACACGCGGTTCAGGTAGTCGCGCACCGCCTCCAGGGCTCGCACCGCCGCCCCCTCTCGGTTCCGCGTCCGGTCGGTCGTCGTGCCCCTCCACTCGATGGCCTCCGTTGTGCCGTCCCTGGCGGCGAAGCCGATGTAGAAGAGGCCAATGGGTTTCCCCGAATGGCCGCCGGTGGGGCCGGCGACTCCACTGTCCGAGATGGCGACGTCGGTGTCGGCGAGCTCGCGGACCCGCTTCGCCATCTCCACGACGACCTCCGGGCTCACGTGTCCCTTCTCCCGGAGAAGGGGGCCTGGCACGCCCAGGATCTTCTCCTTGGTGATGCCGGTGTAGGCGATGACGCCGCCCCGGAACCATTGGGAGGCGCCGGGGATGCTGATCAGCCAGTCGCCGATGAGTCCGCCGGTGTCCACCTCCGCCACGCTGATGGTCCACCGTTTGGCGAGAAGCTTCTGGGTGACCTCTTTGAGGAGAGACTCGTGATGGCTCATGTGCGTCTCCTTGGGAAGCTGCGGCGGAAGCCCGACCGCGCATCGCCATCATACACGTCTCGTCGTATACTGTCTTTACACAACCTATTGTGGTGACTAGGGAGATTTCCACAAAATGTGGGCAAAATCCGCTCAAAACCTCTTGACAAGAGGTACCTAGATGTTGTGTACTTCCCTCCGTATTCTACTAGCCCTAGTGTCATCAGGGGCGCGGGCCGGGTGAGAGGCGGGATCGATGCACTGCCCCCACTGCGGCCTCCCGGACTCCAGGGTTCTGGATACGCGGGACGTGGAAGGCGGGATCCGGCGCCGGCGCCAGTGCCTGCGCTGCCAGGCCCGGTACACGACCTACGAGCGTGTCCAGACCTCAGCTCTGATGGTCGTCAAGCGGGACGGCCGGAGGGAGGAGTTCGACCGGGAGAAGCTGCTGGGAGGGGTGCGTAAGGCCTGTGCCAAGAGGCCTCTTCCGGCGGGGGCGGTGGAGAAGGTGGTCGGGGAGATCGAGGAGGAGCTGGAGAAGATGGGACGGAGCGAGGTGGCCAGCCCGATGCTGGGCGAGATGGTGATGGAGCGACTGCGCCGCCTGGACCGGGTGGCCTACATCCGCTTCGCCAGCGTCTACCGGGACTTCGCCGACGAGCAGGACTTCCGCCGGGCGGTGGACGCCCTTCAACGGGAGCCCGCCCCCGCCCCGACTGCACAGCTTCCCCTTCTTCCCTTGGAGCCGCCGCGCGATGGTGGGCGCACCCGGCGGGGTCGGGTGGGGAAGCGGTGAGGGAGAGCGGGCGGCTATTTCACACGACTCTACGGCAGGAATGTAGCCTAGAGGGAAGGAGGGATGCCAATGCCAGCGAAGAAGGGCGGAAAAGCGGCCAAGCCAGGCAAGAAGTAGCCTGGCACCGGTAGGAGAGGGGGACGGAAGGTCCTCCACCTTCCGTCCCCCTCTCTGCGCCTATTGGCCGAGCGGACTCATTCGTCTATTACAGAGCGAGTTCTTGACACCATCGTGAGAGGAGCCCCGTCATGGCCCGCGAGAGAAGCGAGGTCCAGACCGATATCAAGGCCGCCAACCGGAACGCCCTTCTCCCAGCCGTCGCCGAAGCGCTGAGCGAGCGGGGGATCGAGGCGCCTACCCAACGGCAGGCCATCGGCCAGGACACGCTCGGGCAGCTCCGTCGCAAAGGCGGTGACCTCGCCCCTCTCCCCGGCCTCGACGCCCTCCCCGCTGATGAACCCAGCCGGAAGTACGTTCGCGGTCTCGTCGCGGAGAAGGCCAAGGGCGCCGGCAACGGCCAGGCCAAGAGGGCCCGAAGACGGGGGAAGGGTGCCTCCTCCATTACCTGGGATGCCTCCGACGAGCCCGATCCCCGGGAGTGGCTGTCTGAGAACGCCATGGCCGTCCTCCAGCGCCGCTATTTGGCCAAGGATAGGGAAGGAGAGGTGGTGGAGGAGCCGAAGGGAATGTTCCTGCGGGTCGCCCGCACCATCGCTGCGGTGGAGGCCACCTACAACCCCAAGGCTGACCTCGATGAGTGGACGCGGACCTTCTACCGCCTCATGGCCAACCTGGAGTTCGTCCCCAACTCCCCCACGCTCATGAACGCGGGCCGGGAGCTGGGCCAGCTCTCCGCATGTTTCGTCCTGCCGGTGGGCGACTCCATCGCCGATATCTTCGACGCGGTGAAGTATACCGCTCAGATCCACAAGTCGGGGGGAGGGACGGGCTTCGCCTTCTCCCGCCTCCGGCCCGAAGGAGACGTGGTGGGCTCCACAGGCGGCATCGCCAGCGGCCCGGTCTCCTTCATGAAGATCTTCGACGCCGCCACGGAGCAGGTGAAGCAGGGCGGGACGCGCCGCGGCGCCAACATGGGCATCCTCAAGGTCACCCATCCGGACATCCTCCGGTTCATTCACATGAAGGAGGATGGCAAGACCCTCCAGAACTTCAACATCTCTGTCGCGGTCACGGAGGAGTTCATGCGCGCCGCCGAGGAGGGCCGCGACTACGACCTCGTCAACCCCCGTGGTGGCAAAGTCACCGGCCAACTCAACGCCCGAGATGTCTTCCGCCAGATCGTCGAGGCCGCCTGGAGGACGGGCGACCCTGGCCTCGTCTTCCTGGACCGCATCAACGCGGAGAACCCGACGCCCCTTCTGGGAGAGATCGAGTCCACCAATCCCTGCGGGGAGCAGCCTCTCCTGCCTTACGAGAGCTGCAACCTGGGTTCCATCAACCTGAACGCTGTCCTACGCCCCGCCGCTACTGGAGGGTCGGAGATCGACTGGGAGAAGCTGGACCGCCTGGTGCGTCTCTCTGTCCGCTTCCTGGACAACGTCATCGACGCCAACCACTATCCCATCCCTCAGATAGACGAGATGTCCAAGATGACGCGACGGATCGGCCTGGGGGTCATGGGCTGGGCCGATATCCTCGTTCGTCTGGGCACGCCCTACAATTCTGAGGAGGCCCTGGAGCTGGGCGAGAGGCTCATGACCTTCCTCCAGGACGTTTCTCTCGATGCCTCGCGGGACCTGGCGGAGGAGCGAGGCGCCTTCCCGGCCTACAAGGGCTCCCGCTACGATGTGCCTGGCGCCCGGCCCATGCGGAACTCCGCCCCCACCACCATCGCTCCCACCGGGACCATCAGCATCATCGCCAACTGCTCCAGCGGCATCGAGCCCCTCTTCGCCCTCTCCTACGTCCGCAACGTCATGGACCGGACGAGGCTGGTGGAGGTCAATCCCTGGTTCGAGCCGGTCGCCAAGGAGCGCGGCTTCTACTCCCCGGAGCTCATGGAGAGGCTGGCCGAGGTGGGAAGCTGCCACGGTATGGCAGAGGTGCCGGAAGACATCCAGCGGGTCTTCGTCACCTCCCACGACATCACCCCAGATTGGCATGTCCGGATGCAGGCCGCCTTCCAGCGCCACACGGACAACGCCGTCTCCAAGACGATCAACTTCTCCAACGAGGCCAGTATCCAAGACGTGGAGACGGCGTACATACTGGCCTACCGCCTCCGCTGCAAGGGGATTACTATCTATCGGGATGGCTCCAAGACGGAGCAGGTCCTCTCCACAGGCAAGACGGCCAAGGTGAGCGAGCCAGCGACCGAGGAGAGGGTAGTTCTCTCTCACGCAGCGCTCCTCACTCCTCGGGAGCGACCCCGCGAACTGCAGGGCGTCACCGAGCGCGTCCGCACCGGCCACGGCAACATGTACGTCAACGTCACCTTCGACGAAAAGGGACGCCCCTTCGAGGTCTTCTCCACCCTGGGCAAGGCTGGTGGCTGCGATGCCGCCGAGCTGGAGGCTGTCTCCCGCCTCGTCTCCCTGGCCCTGCGCAGTGGCATCGATCCCGTTCAGGTCGTGGAGCAGCTCAGCGGCATCACCTGCGCCCATCCCCGGTGGGACGAGGGCGTTTTGGTCCGCTCCGTGCCGGACGCCGTGGCCTTGGCGTTGCGCCGCTACGTCGGCGGACACACTCCCGAGGCGCCTGCTCCCGAAAAGCCCGAGCACTTCGAGCCGAGGCCGCGCGAGGAGCACCCCAGGGAGCCGGAGGCCGTTCAGGCCCCCTTCCCAGGCATCACACCCGTACCCGCCAGGCCGCATCTGAACGGCAACGGCCACAAGGCCTTCTCCAGCATCGAGGCGCTGGGAGTGAGAGGCGCTCAGTGTCCCGATTGTCCGGGGGTCCTGGAGTTCGTGGAGGGGTGTATGCTCTGCCGCTCTTGCGGCTACTCTCAATGTTGAAAACTACCTAACCATTCTGTCCCCCCTGCGCGGCCTCGCCCGCTTCCCCCCAGGCGGGCGAGGCCTTTTTTTGGGGAGGGGGTGTCTTCCCATACTTGGAAGATCACTCTTCGATAGGCTCAGGGCGAGTGGACTCTCTCCTCCACGCTTATGGTGAGCCTCATCGAAACGTTAGGGACGCCTCTGCCCTCACCCCCTATGTCCCCCTCTCCCGCGCGCCGCGGGAGAGGGGGAAGAGAATAGAGAATGGAGGACACCCCCAGACCCCCGCCAAAGGTGCTTGGCCCCTCTGGACTCCCCCAAGAGGAGAGCCTTGTCACAAGGCTCTCCTCCCTTTGAACACGATCAAGAC
>JACQUM010000039.1 GCA_016210295.1 Chloroflexota bacterium
CCCTGATGCTGGCTCGCCAACTCCTATCCCGCCACCGCTTGGGCACCCGTCAGGTCATCATGATCACCGACGGCGAGCCGACGGCCCACCTGGAGAACGGTGTCCCCTTCTTCAGCTACCCGCCCAGCGCCCGAACCATTGAGGCGACCCTGAAGGAGGTGCGTAAGTGCACCCAGGAGGGGATCGTCATCAACGTGTTCATGCTGGAGATGGCTTACTACCTCGTCCACTTCATACGCCAGTTGACCCAGATCAACCGGGGTAGGGCCTTCTTCACCACGCCCGATAAGCTGGGCAGCTACGTGATGGTGGACTATCTGTCCAACAAGCGCCGCGCCGCGGGCTAGAGGTTCCCGTGCCGCCCTCCGGCGGGCGCCCCGGCCGCCCCTGGCTCGGTAGCCTCGACTTCTGGCTTTCGCCTCCCCGCCTGACCCTGGCGCATCTCTTCGAGGCGCAGAGTCTTGACCCTTCTCTGGCAGCCCTCCTCTGGCTGTTCTTGGAGCGGCGGGCCTCTCTCATCGTCGCCGCGCCTCCTCGCCTGGCCGGCAAGACCACTACTCTGGTCGCCCTCCTCGACCTCCTTCCGGCGCAGGTGGACGTCTACCCGGTCTGGGGCCAGGGGGAGACCTTCGCATTTCTCGACGGCGCCGACCCGGCCCGTGCCTACCTCTTGGTGGACGAGATATCTCCCCACTTCTCCCATTATCTGTGGGGGCCCGCCCTTTTGCGCCTCTTCCAGGCCTTGAAGGACGGTTACCCTTTCGCGGGGACGATGCACGCGGGCTCGCCGGAGGAGGCGCTGGGGGAACTGGAGTACGGGGGAGCCTTTGGCGGAGATAGGACTGCTCTTCCCGACCTGATCGTGATTCTCCGCTCCGATCCCCGGCAGAATCGCGGAGTGGAGTCGGTGACGTACCTCGAAGGCCTGGATGCCGCCGGCCACGTCGTCTTTCGGCCTCTGGCCCGGTGGGACGCGGAGTCCCAGGGGTTCCGACAGGAGTGGGAGACGGCCACGGAGAAAGCCCTGGAGCGTCGCCTGGGGCTGGAGGAGGAAGTGCTCCGCAAGGAGATGGAGCGGCGGGCCGCCTACCTGTCCGGTATCTGCCGGGCGCCGGGGCGCGGCGCGCCCCCCGTGGATGTCCGGGACGGGATATTGCGCTACTACGCTTCTCTTTCCAATAGGCGGGGTGAGAAGGCGTGACTCCGCCGCCCACGGAGCTCCTCTTCCGCAACGGCCTTGTCCTCACTCTGGACCCGGAGAGGCCGGAGGCGCGGGCCGTGGCCGTCCACCAGGGGCGGATCGTCGCCGTTGGCTCCGAGGCGGAGGCCCGCCACGCCGTGGGGCGGAAAGCAAGGGTCGTTGACCTCCGGGGACGGGCGCTCCTGCCGGGCTTCGGCGACGCCCATGTCCACCTGGCGCTCCTGGGGCTGCGGGGCCGCTGGCTCGACCTTTCGGGGTGTGCCTTCGCAGGCGACGTCTTGCGCCTCGTAAAGCAGAGGGCGATGGAGCTGCCCGAAGGCGAGTGGCTCTACGGCTGGGGCTGGGACCCCGAACGCCTGGCCGAGGGGCGTCCCTCCTCTCGGGCGGAGATGGACGCCGCCGCTCCCGGTCGCCCCGTCCTCCTGGGCCGGGGCGACGGACATTTTGGCGTGGCGAACTCCCTGGCCCTGGCGAAGGCGGGGATTACCCGGACAATGCCTTCGCCGCCGGGCGGGGAGATCCTCCGGGCTCCGGACGGGGAGCCGACGGGCGAGCTTTCGGAGAGCGCCTTTCATCTGGCCTGGAACGCCATGATGGCCGAGCTAGCCTCCGAGGACTTCGTCGAGCCCATCCTGAAGGGGGCCGAGATAGCCCTGCGGGCGGGAGTGACCCTGGCCCACTGCGTGCTGCTGGAGAACGTCGCCGCCGAGATCGAGGCGTTCAGGGAGCTGGACGAGGCCGGGCGCCTGCCTTTGCGGTGCTGCCTCCTGGTTCCCGTGGAGGCTCTGGAGACCCTGCCGACGGGGCTTCTCCACTGGAGGGGAACGCGGGCGTGGGTGAGGGCAGTGAAGCTCTTTGCCGATGGGACGCTGTACGCCCGGACGGCGGCCCTGCGCGCCCCTTACGCCGACGGGGAGGGAGGGGTGGGGGCCTTAAACTATGATGTTGGGATGCTTCGTTCCCTCATCGCGAAGGCCGACGGTGCCGGGCTCCAGGTGGCAGTCCACGCCGTGGGCGACCGGGCGGTGGAGGCGGTTCTAGATGTCTATGCCGCCGTGGTGGGACGGGAGAAGAGACCGCGCATCGAGCACGCCACCGTCCTGGGCCCCGACCTGGTGGAGAGAATGGCGAGGCAGGGGGTGGTCGCCACCCTCCAGCCACGCCGACAGGCGCAGCTCGTCGCGCGGCTGGGGAAGGAACGGGCGGGGTGGGCCAACCCCTGGCGGGCCCTGGTGGACGCGGGCGTCCATGTAGCCGGCAGCTCCGACGCGCCGTACCTGCAACCGGCGCCGTCGCCCCTGGCGGGCCTGGCGGAGGCGGTGCGCAAGGGTCTGACCGTGGAAGAGGCCCTGCGGGCTTTCACCTATGGACCGGCTTACGCCGCCTTCCTGGAGGATGAGACGGGTGTCTTGAAGCCGGCGATGGCGGCGGACCTGGTGGTGCTGGAGAGAGACCCCCGGGGTCTCTCTCCAGATGAGATCGAAAGGCTGGCCGTGGAGATGACGGTGGTGGGTGGGGAGGTGGGGTCTACGCGCTCGCCCTGAGCCCCTGCCTCTGTCATTCTGAGGGAGCGAAGCGACCGAAGAATCTGCTCATGGCAAGCCGCGCGAAGGGTTCATGGTCGTAGATTCTGAGTCCGGACTTCGTCGGGGCTCAGAATGACGAGGGTCACAGCGCCAGGCCGCGCACGGGGATGAGGCGGCGGTCCACAGGGTCCGCAGCCATACGGAACCCCTCCAGGGTGTAGGCGCCGAGGAGAGCGGGAGAGCCCTCGTCACCGAAGACCACGAAGGTGACGTGTGCCTGGCCATTGAGGCGCACCGAGGTCTGGGCAACATCCCGCTCGATCACCCGTCCGTCGGCGGTCTCGAACTCCCAGCGGGCGCTGGGGCGCACGCTCAGCCGCGCGAGCACGCCGCGGGGGACCCGCGTGTACGTGGCCCCGGTGTCTACCAGGGCCTCCAGGGCCTCCCACCGGGAGCCTGCGAGGTCGCCGATCTCGAAGCCTACGCGGAATGTCCCCACGACCTGCCTCTCTCTTCCATCTTACAGGCTCGCCCGCACCGCTGCTTGTGACGGCCCCCGCCATGTGAACAAGGTGGGGTGGAGGAGGGAGGTCAGGAGCTCCAGGCCATCCACGACGCGCGTTCCTCCTATGGCAGCAGCTTGCCGGGGTTCATGATGCCGGCGGGGTCCATCGCCTCCTTGAGGCGGCGGAGGAGGGCCACTCCTCCCTCGCCTAGCTCCTTCGGCAGAAGGTGGCGGAGCCGCAGGCCGACGCCGTGGCAGTACTCCACGCTGCCGCCCATCTCTTGGGCCAGAGTCAGGACTCGGTCGGAGACGGCCTGCATCCTCTCCCCGCTTCCCTCGCCTCCCACGGGGTCGGAGGCGCTGATGGAGAAGAGTTCCGGCTGCCCCCAGATGGCGCACTCCCGGACGGTCATACCCGCCTCCTGGTAGAGGCGAATGCCCTCGGCGCGCAAGGGGAGAACCGCGGACACGGGCAGGGCGACGTGGAGGTAAGCGAAGGCGTGGGCGCCGGGCCGCCAGGGCCGCCTTTCTCCCGCCGCGCGGCGGGCCTGATAGCGCTCCGCAGACTCGTGGCGACGCCGCCAGAAATCGTTGGCCGGACCGGGGCCCAGGTCGCGTCCTGTGTGCTCCCCGCAGAGCGACCGCGTCTCCTCCTCGATGGGGCCGATGAGGCGGCGGGAACCGTCCAGGACCAGGTGCAGAAGGGCGGGATGGGCTCCCTCTCCTGTGATGGGATGGCTCTCGTCAGAGTCCTCCTCGTAGAAATCGACCATGGTGGGCCGGAGGCCGTGGCGGGTGAAATCGAGGATGGCGGCATAGCCGTCGGCGAAGCTGGGGAACTCGAGGCTGAGATGACGCCGACGCTCCGGGATGGGGTGGACGCGGAGGGTCGCCTCGGTGATGACTCCGAAGGTCCCCTCGCCACCTATGAAGAGGCGCTTCAGGTCGAGGCCTGCCACCTGGGGCACGGCGGGCGCCCGGACGACCTCTCCGGTGGGCAGGACGGCCTCTATACCCAGGACCTGCCGTCCCATGGGCCCGAAGCCCGCCGCCATGTAGCCCACGCCGTTGGTGGAGATGGCCCCGCCCACGGTGGCGATGGGCTGGCTCCAGGGGTCGTGACCGAGGAAAAGGCCGTGGAGGCGGAGGGCTTTATCGAGGTCGGCGAGGAGAACGCCTGGCTGCACCGTGGCGGCCATGTCCTCCTGGCTGATGCGCAGGACACGGTCCATGCCCCGGAGGTCGATGGTGATCCCCTCGGAGATGGAGACGGCCCCGCCCATGATGCCCGTCCCTCCGCCGTAGGGGACGACGGGCGTCCGCGTCTCCGTGGCGAGGCGAAGGATGTCGGCCACCTCTTGAGTGGAGGAGGGCCGCACGACGAAGGCAGGGGACGTGGCGGAGACGCCTTTGGGGAGCCGTGCCCAGGTGGAGGCGTCCCACGCATAGGCTTCCCGCTGGGCACCTTCGGTCAAGAGCCTCTCCGGGCCGACGATTTGCCTCAGGCGCTTGAGGAGCTTCGCCCGCTCCATTTGTGGCCGTCTCAGGACGCTGCTAGGAACTCGGAGAGCGGGTCTGGAGGACGAAATGCGCCACCAGCGCCGCGACGGCGCCGCCCGTCACCGGCCCGATCCAGTAGACCAGGTGGTCGCTCCAGTAGCCACCGGCCAAGGCGGGCCCGAAGGCCCGGGCGGGGTTCATGGCCGCGCCGGTGAGCGGCCCGCCTGCCAGGATGTCCAGGGCCACGGTGAGGCCGATGGCCAAGGGAGCGATGGCCTTGGGACCCTCGGAGTGCCCCGCGGTCTGGAAGATGACGAAGACGAGGATGAAGGTGAGGACCGCCTCGACGAGGACGCCCGTGCCAAAGGCGACGCCCGTTCCCAACTCCGTCGCGCCCAGGTGGGCAACTTGCCAGGCGGACTCGGGGAACACGGCCCGGAGGAGGAAGCCGCCGATGGCGGCGCCGGCGAGCTGGGCGATGACATAGACCACGGCGGTGACGAGAGAGATGCGACGGGTGATGAGGAAGCCGATGGTGACGGCGGGGTTGATGTGCCCGCCGGAGAGGTGGCCGGTGGCGGCGACGCCCGTGAAGATGGCGAGCCCGTGGGCCAGGGCGATGCCGATCAGGCCCGAGGCACCCCCTGTGATGCTGTTGGCGATGATGGAGCCCGCGCCGATGAAGATGAGGACGAAGGTGGCGATCCCCTCGGCAATGGCCTGCCTGGCGAGCTGCGGCATGATGCCTCCTTCTCTCGTTAGACCTTCAGGATGATCTTGCCGAAGACGTTTCTGCTCTCCAGAAGCCGGTGGGCCTCCTGGGCCTGCTCCAGGGGCAAGACGGCGTGGACGATCCCCTTGAAAAGTCCCCTCTGGACCAGCTTCATGATGGTTGGGAAGTCGGAGTTGGGCAGGCCCCCCACGCCCAGGATGCTCTGGCCCTCGGTGAACAGGCGGCCCAGGTGCAGGCTGACCCGGTGCCCGGAGGTGACGCCGCAGGTCACCAGGCGGCCACCGCGTGCCAGGCACGAGAAGCTCCCCTCCCAGAGCGAGGCCCCCACGCTGTCGATGACTATATCCACCCCACGGTCCTCGGTCAGGGCGCGGACCAGATCGGGCCAGGTCTCCTCCGTGTAGTTGACGGCCTCGTCGGCGCCCAGCTCGCGGGCCCTCTCCAGCTTCCAGTCGGCGCCGGCGGTGGCGAAGATGCGGCACCCGAAGAGGCGAGCGATCTGAATGGCGGCGCTTCCGACGCCGCTCCCCGCGGCATGGACGAGCACCGTCTCCCCGGGCTGGACGCGGGCGCGGCCCACCATCATGCGCCATGCCGTCTTGAAGGCGATGGGCAGGGCGGCCGCCTCCTCGAAAGAGAGGGCCTCGGGAATCTTGTGTGCGTTGCGGGCGGGGGCCTTCGCTAGCTCGGCGTAACCGCCATCGGCGGTGATGCCCAGGCTGACCCGATCGGGGCAGTCCTCGTCGTGGCCCAGGAGACAGGCGTCGCAGCGACCGCAGGAGACGTTGGGGTCCACCAGGACGCGGTCGCCGGGCTGCAAGCGGTTCTGGGCCGCGGCACCCACTTCGGCCACCTCCCCGGCGAAGTCCAGCCCCAGAATGCGGGGAGTGGCGATGCGGACCCCTTTCTCGCCGGAGCGAGAGTAAAGGTCCAGGCGGTTGAGGGCTGCGGCGCGGACACGGACCAGCACCTCATCGGGACCGATGACGGGGTCGGGCCAGTCGCCGTAGAGGAGGACCTCGGGACCGCCCTGCTCGAGGATGTAGACAGCTTTCACGGGGCTAGCTGGTCGGGGTGCCCTGGTTGCCCTGTCCTGGCGATGCGGGGCGTGGCTCTTTGAACTTATCGCGGAGGAAGAAGAAGGTGAAGGCCACGACGATGACGACGATGAACCCTGCGAAGATGACGGGGCCCAGGAGGAGAAGGGCCACAACGGTCGGGACCGCCCACATGGCAACCTCCTCTAGACTTGGGACACGGCTTGGCGGGAAGGGGCGAGGCCGGCGCCAGAGCCCAGGGCCGCCGCTAGAAGGATCGCCTCCTCCATTCCGGCGGGGTTGGCGACCCCTCGGCCGGCGATGTCGTACGCGGTCCCGTGGTCCACGGAGGTCCGGACGAAGGGGAGGCCCAGGGTCACCGCCACGCTGCGGTCGAAATCGCGGACCTTGATGGGGATGTGGCCCTGGTCGTGGTAGAGGGCGAGGACAGCGTCGAACTCGCCTGCGACGGCGCGAAGAAAGATGGAGTCAGACGGGAAGGGGCCTGTCGCCTCAATGCCTTCCTGCCGCGCCGTGTTCACCGCGGGCCCGATTTCCTCGATCTCCTCCCGCCCGAGGATGCCGCCGTCCCCGCCGTGGGGGTTGAGGGCGGCGACGCCGATGCGAGGATGCCGAATTCCCCACTCTTCCAGCGAGCGGTGAGTGAGGCGAAGCCGGGCCAGCACTCGCTCGCGAGTCACGTAGCTCGCCGCCTGAGCAAGGGGAACGTGAGTGGTCAGGTGGACGACTCGCAGGCCGCCGCCCACCAGCATGGTCGCCGTGTCTGTGACGCCAGCCAGCCTGCTGAGGATTTCCAAATGGCCGATCTCCTGGTACCCGGCCAGATGGACAGCCTCCTTGTTGATGGGGGCGGTGGCGATGGCGTCCACGGCTCCCTGGAGGGCAAGCCTTCCCGCGATCTCCACATAGGCCACCGAAGCCGCACCGCCCTCCGCAGTGGCGCGGCCGGGCTGGACATGGGTGGGGCCGGGGGCGTCCAGTACCAGGACATGCTCGCTCGCTGGCGGTGGGAACGGCTGGTCGCCTTTGGCCACCCGGCGAAGGTGGAGTTTCGGAGCAAAGGCTCGGGCCGCCTCTTGGACAAGCTCCCAGGTCCCGACCACCAGGGGACGGCATGTCCTCTGGACACGGAGAGAGACGAGGGCCTTGACGACGACCTCCGGGCCGATGCCCGCGGGATCGCCCAGGGTGATGGCGACGGTGGGGAGGCTTGTGTCCGGCATGGCGCCCTCATTCTACGCCCCAGGGAGGAGAGCCAGCAAGGAAGCGCGCTGCGTCAAAGGCGCTGGCGGCCTCGATAGCCGGTCTCGAGAGCATGCCACCACTCCACCTGCTCCTCGCCCATGTGCCAGCAGAGGTAGACCTCCCGGCCTTCCCGCAGGGCGAGAAAGTCTATCAGGCCCCGTTCGATGTCCTTCACCTCGCAGCCCAGAGCCTGGGCCTCCTCGACCGTTTCGTTGATCTGGCGGCGGCGCTCTTCGATCTGACGGTGTCTGGCGACGATCTCGGTGGAGTGGCTGGCGTGGCCGTTTCCCTTGGTTGGCGGCATGAGGGCCTTCAGCTCCTCTTTCGCCTTCGCCAGATCGTGGACGAGGCGTTGGATACGGCCCAGGAGGGTACGCAAGGCGGGGAGAAGGGCGTTGGCCTCTTCGCGGGAGAAATAACGGGGCATCCTCGTTCCCAGGAGGCGGTACCGCTTCCATTATAGGGTCGCGGAGGGCGATGCCCTGCTATAATCCAGTCCTCTTTGGAGGAATCCCTTAACAGGGTGCTGAAAAAGGGGAGTCCAGTCCGCCGTAGGCGGATGGGGGGTGTCCCCCAGATACGTTTCCCACCCCCTTCCTGGCCAGGCATGCCCTGAGCCAGCCGAAGGGAAGGGGGTGGGGGGATGGTCGAAAGGGGTTTTTCATCAGCCTGTTAGACCCGCGCGTGGATTTTGCGGACGTTCGTTGAAAGGAGAGCCGGATGAAGACTGCGCGGATCCACTCCTACGGGGGGCCGGAGGTCCTGACTTATGAGGGGGCCCCCGAGCCCGTCGCCGGTCCAGGGGAGGTCGTCGTTGAGCTTCGCGGAGCCTCGGTCAACCGCCTGGACCTGCGACTCCGCGCCGGGCAGACCCGTTTCCAGCTCTCCTTCCCGTGGACTCTTGGGTTGGACGGCGCCGGGGTGGTCGTGGAGGTGGGGCCTGGAGCGACGGGAGTGGAGGTCGGTGCCGAGGTGGTGGTGGCCGCGGGCATCTCCTGTGGTCGCTGCTATGCGTGTCTCACTGGTCACGACAACCTCTGCTCTGCCTTCGGCCTCGTGGGCATCGTCCGGCCGGGGACCTATGCCGAGCGCGTGGCCGTCCCTGCCGCCAACGTGGCACCCAAGCCCGCCGCCCTCTCTTTCCACGAGGCTGCAGCCTTTCCCCTGGTCTTCACGACTGCTTGGCAGATGCTCTCGACCGTCGCCCGCCTCCGAGAGGGAGAGACGGTCCTGGTGCAGGCGGCGGGCAGCGGCGTTGGAAGCTCTGCCATCCAGGTCGCAAGGCTCCTGGGCGGGAGGGTGCTCGCCACAGCGGGGAGCGACGAGAAGCTGGCCAAGGCCCGAGAGTTGGGAGCGGAGGCGACGGTCAACTACTCTTGGGAAGACTTCGTCGAGGCGGCGCGTCGTTTCAGCGATGGGCGAGGGGTGGACGTGGTCATCGAGAACGTGGGCGGAGAGGTCCTGGCTCGGAGCCTGGAGGCCCTGCGCCCCGGCGGGAGGCTGGTCACCTGCGGGACCACGGCGGGAGCGACGGCCCCGATCGATTACCGTGCCTTTTATACCCGTCAGCTTTCCATGACGGGCGTCTATGTGGGTCGCAAGGCCGATCTGCTGGAGGCGCTGGCGCAGGCGGCCTTGGGCCACCTGCGCCCGGTCGTCCATCGGGCATTCCCGCTTCGGGAAGCGGCGGAGGCCCATCGATTGTTGGAGAGCCGGACACAATTCGGGAAGCTGGTCTTGGTGCCGTAGACAGGTTTCGGAGGCTCTCCGACAGAGGTGTTTCTGCCCGGTGTTCTGGGGGGTCTGGGCCTTGCACAGGAAGATATCTGCGAGACGCCCGCCGCAGGCGAATCGGAGGGAAGCCCTCACCCTCTTCTTCCCCCTCTCCCTCAGGGAGAGGGGGAAGAAGAAAGAAGAACTGGGGGACACCCCCAGGCCCCCGGCAAGGGGCTCTGCCCCTAGCACCCCGTGCCGGGGGATGAAGTCCCTTTCCGCGCAGGAGAGGGGGAAGGGATAAAAGAACTGGAGACACCCCCATCCCGCCTCGTCGGGATTGGACTCCCCCGTTTTAGGTAGCCGGGGCGTCTGGATTTTCATTCCGTTCATCGGGCAAATGGCGGCTGGCTTTAAAGGAACCGGCTCCGCATTCATAGGCGGCTTCTATGGAGGAGATAGAGAAAATTGCCCTTGTCTTATATCTCAAGCCCATTATCATAGTTGAAAGACTTGCCCCATCGCCTGCACCGAGCTCCGCGTGGCCGCGCGATGAGGGGTGGCCTGAACGAGGTTCAAAGGTCGGCGAGGAGGTCCGAAAATGCAGCAGGGCATCCAGGTTCTCGGCAAAGTGGCGCCCAACGCGGCCCACATCTTGAGCCCCGAGGCCCTGTCTTTCGTGGCCGACCTTGCCCGGGAGTTCGAGCCGACCCGACGGGCCCTCATGCAGGCGCGAGTGACCCGACAGGCCGAGATCGACGCCGGCCGTCCCCTCGACTTCCTCTCGGATACCCGGGGCATCCGGCAGAAGGAGTGGAAGGTGGCCCCGGCCCCGAAGGACCTGCGGGACCGGCGAGTGGAGATCACCGGCCCCTCCTCCGACCGCCGGATGGTCATCAACGCCCTCAACTCCGGCGCCCAGGTCTACATGACCGATTTTGAGGACGCCATCTCCCCGGGGTGGAGCCAGATCATCGAGGGACAGGTGAACCTGTGGGACGCCGCCCGGCGCGCCATTGCGGTGAAGACGCCGGAGCGGGAGTACCGTCTCAACGACCAGACCGCGACCCTGGCCGTCCGTCCCCGAGGGCTCCATCTGCTGGAGCGGCACGTCCTGGTGGATAGCCACCCCATCGCGGGGAGCCTCTTCGATTTCGGCATCTACTTTTTCCACAACGCTCGCGCCCTCCTGGATCGGGGCACCGGCCCTTATTTTTATCTTCCCAAGATGCAGTCCCACCTGGAGGCCCGCCTCTGGAACGACGTGTTCAACTTCGCCCAGGACCGGCTGGGGGTCCCCCGAGGCACCATCCGGGCCACGGTGCTCATCGAGCACATCCTGACCATCTTCGAGATGGAGGAGGTCCTCTACGAGCTGCGCGACCACATGGGCGGGCTGAACCTGGGCCGCTGGGACTACATCTTCGGCTACATCAAGACGTTCAATCGCCACCCGTGGGCGGTCCTCCCCGACCGGGCCCAGGTCACCATGACCACCCAGTTCCTCCGCTCCGCTGCGGAGCTCCTCGTCCACACCTGCCACAAGCGAGGCGCCTTCGCCCTGGGTGGGATGTCGGCCTACATCCCCCGCAGGGACGACCCTCAGGCCAACGAAAAAGCTTTGGCCCAGGTCCGGGCCGACAAGGAGCGGGAGTCTTCCCAGGGGTACGATGGCGCCTGGGCGGCCCACCCTGGCCTGGTGCCCATGATCTTCGAGGTCTTTGAGAAAGCCTTCGAGGGGCCCAACCAGCTCCTCCATGTTCCCCCGGTCCACGTGACCGCCGGGGACCTGGTGGCGGTCCCGCAGGGCGAGATCACCGAAGGGGGGATACGGGGCAACATCAGCGTGGCCCTCCAGTACGTGGACGCCTGGATACAGGGCAGGGGCGCCGTCGCTATCAACGGGCTGATGGAGGACACCGCGACCGCCGAGATCGCGCGATCGCAGCTCTGGCAGTGGGTGTGGCAGGGCGCTCGCTCCTCCGACGGGTGGCCCGTGACCCAGGAGCGCTACCTCGAGCTCCGCTCCGAGGAGGTAGAGAAGCTGATGGAGGCGCGGGGCGCCCAGGGGGTCGGCGCTCTCGACAAGGCGGTGGAGCTTCTCGATAGCCTCGTTCTGAGCCCAACATACGTGGAGTTCCTCACCATCCCGGGCTATCGGCTTTTGGAATAGACGAAAAGGAAATAAGGAGACAGAGGAGAGGGAGATGAAGAACGGTCACGGCCGCAACGTCGCGCAACAGGTCAAGGAGCTGGAAGAGCGCTGGGCCAAGGACCCGCGCTGGAAGGGGATCGTGCGCAATTACTCCGCCGCGGAGGTCGTCAAGCTTCGCGGCACCCTGAAGATCGAATATACGCTGGCAAGGGCAGGGGCGGAGCGGCTCTGGCACCTGCTCAACACCGAGGAGTACGTACCCACCTTCGGCGCCATGACCGGAGCCCAGGCGGTGCAGATGGTCAAGGCGGGCCTCCAGGCTATCTACTTGAGTGGCTGGCAGGTGGCGGCGGACGCCAACGTCGCTGGGCAGACCTACCCCGACCAGAGTCTCTACCCCGCCAACAGCGCTCCCGCCCTCGTGAGGAGGTTGAACAACGCCTTCATGCGGGCCGACCAGGTCCACGCCCTGGAGGGCAAGAACGACATCTACTGGTATGCCCCCATCATCGCGGACGCCGAGGCCGGGTTCGGCGCGGCCATCCACGCCTTCGAGCTGATGAGGGCGATGATCGAGGCGGGGGCGGCGGGGGTCCACTTCGAGGACCAGCTCGCCGCCGAGAAGAAGTGCGGGCACATGGGAGGCAAGGTGGTGGTGCCCACCTCGCAGTTCATCAACACGCTGAACGCGGCCCGGCTCGCCGCCGACGTCCTGGACGTGCCAACAATCCTGGTCGCCCGGACCGACGCCCTCGACGCCCCGCTGATGACCAGCGACGTGCATCCAGGCGACCGGCAGTTCCTCACCGGGGAGCGCACCCCGGAAGGCTATTTCGTCGTGAAGGGGGGCATGGAGTCCATCGTTGCACGAGGCCTCGCCTACGCTCCCTACTCCGACATGCTTTGGTTCGAGACCGCTCGGGCCAACCTGGAGGAGGCACGCGCCTTCGCGGAGGCCATCCACGCCCAGTACCCGGGCAAGATGCTCGCCTACAACCTCTCGCCCTCCTTCAACTGGCACCAGAACCTGGACGACGCCACCATCGCCAGGTTCCAGAAGGAGGTAGCCCGGATGGGGTACAAGTTCCAGTTCATCACCCTGGCCGGCTGGCACATGGTGAACCTCAACGCCTTCGAGCTGGCGAGGGCTTTCCAGAAGGAGGGCATGCCCGCCTACGTCCGCATCCAGGACGCAGAGTTCGCCCGCGAGAAGGACGGCTACACCGCCGCCAAACACCAGCAGGAGGTCGGCGCGGGGTACTTCGACCAGGTCCTTCTCACGGTGACCGGGGGCGAGTCCGCCACCACGGCTCTCAAAGGCTCGACGGAGTCCAAGCAGTTCGCCAAGGCGAAGTAAGGTCTTCGGGTTTTCGGCAGTTCTCTGGGGGCCTTCCCGCGCGCGGGAAGGCCCCCAGAGGGTTTCAGCGTAGACCCCGGCGGCTCTCCTCTTCTTTGCGCCACCGGTCGAAGGCGGCGACCTCCTCGGGTCCCGCATGGCGCAGCAGGCTCATGAACCGGTTCATGGCCACCTTCATCTCCTGGGAGGGAGGCGCCGTCCCTCTCTGGCGCAGGTCGTAGATACGGCTTTGGGCCTGGACGAGGTCCTCCAGCGTTGTCCTGCGTGTCTTCGGCGCCTCCTTCTCTTTCTCAGCCGTCATAGGCCGCCTCCCGCCCATTCGGAGGGATCGGGCGCCTGCTCGCCGACGAAGGGGTTGTATCGCTTCTCCTGGGCGATGGTGCTGGCGGGGCCATGGCCGGGCAGGACCACGGTGTCGTCGGGGAGGGTGAAGAGCTTCTGCTTGATGGAGGCGAGGAGGTCGGGCAGAGAGCCGCCGGGGAAGTCGAAGCGGCCAATGGAGCCCTGGAAGAGGGTGTCGCCGGTGAGGACGAAGCCGGGGATGTAGAGGCAGGAGGAGCCCGGCGTGTGGCCGGGGGTGCCGATCACCTTCAGGGTGACGCTACCGACAGGCAGCTCCTGTCCGTCCTCTAAGTAGGCGTCGGGCGAGGGCGAGGGGTCGAGGCGGAAGACTCCCATGCGCGCCGCCTGCTCCACGAGGCGGGCCAGCATGGGCTCGTCGTCCCTGTGGATGAGGAGCTTGGCGCCGGTGCTCTTGACGAAAAGGCCATTGTGGAAGACGTGGTCCATGTGGCCGTGGGTGTTGATGACGTACCGGGTGGTCAGCTTCTGCCCCGCCAGCCAGAGAAGGACCTCTTCGGAGTCCATGCTGGGGTCCACCACCGCCGCCACCCTCTCCGTCTCGTCGTAAAGGACGTAGGTGTTGTTGCCCATGGGGCCAACGGTGAAGGTCTTGATGGGCATAGACGACGTCATGTAATGAAACCCACACGAGAATCTGCGGTGCCAAGAATGTGCTTGACCCGTGTTCGCCAATCTCCCCGATGGATTATTCGTCTGACGCGATTGGGTTCAACTTGGAGAAGTCGTGCTTTTGTTAGAGAAAAAAGTTTCTGCCAATCTTCTGACCCGAACAAGACATAGAAAGCGTTTCCGTATAAGAGGCTGTCAGCCACTGTGAAGTTGGGGGAAAGGGCAACGTAGTAGACTCGATGTCCTAGGATCTCCTTTCCTCGATACCACAATGTCGGGGTCAAAGAATCAAGGAATTCAATCCTCTCATAGAGCGTTTCACGAATTTCACGGTTCCTAGCCATCTGTGTTGCCTTCTGATGTAGCGGAAACCTATTTGACCTCCACCAACCTGGAGGTAAGACTTCCCATGAAAGTTGGATAACGTTTGATGCAGAAACGGGTTCTTCTATCTTTGCTGCTGCGCGAGGGTGGGTTGTTTTGTTGGCACTCTTGACACTTTCAATGGATATCGCAGGGATAAAGAAGCCTATAGTCTTGCTTCGTCCAGATCGCAGGACGCGTTCTTTTGGCGCGACGTTCAATGTCCTACGGGATGGCCGCGTCCATGCCTTGCGGCCTTTGCCCGTGGGAAGATCGCTAGGGGACCTCATTGGTATTCTACGACGACGCTTCGTCATGCGCTTCACAGTGTTCCCCTCCCTTATAGGATAGTCTGGCCTATCATATTTGATAAGCTAGGCTATCCGGCTTTGCACAGAAACTCCTCTTAGACACCTAATTTCTGCACAAAAACTTGACAAAACTAGCCCCTGAGTGCATCACGTGCGCTCAGATAAACGCTGAAAGCTTCCCTCTCCCGTTCTTCGGCTACTTCAAGGTTCTTCCACACGGAATTGTCGGCAATAGGGAAGGCGTGCTGCCTTCCAGGTTTTATCGGCCCAACGGTTACGACCTGGGAACGAAGTTCATCCGCTTCCTTTCTCGCTTTTTCCCACGCGGCACGTTTTCTATTTAGCTCAGCAATGAGTTTGTCTCTAGCAGTCACTTGTATGCCCTCCTTTAGACGATTGTCTCAAGGATACCATTGGCCCGTGGAGGGCATGACCCTGCACCCCTTTGTCTTTGTTATTCTGAGTCCTTCCCCGGCAGGACGAAGAATCTACGCATCCATCCTAGGCCCTTCACGGAGTTTACCCTGAACGAGATTCTTCAGTCGCTTCGCTCCTTCAGGATGACAGAGCGACGGGCTCAGGGTGACAAGGAAGGCCGCTCATCCTGAGCTTGTCGAAGGATGAGCGAAATGAGTGGAACTTAGACACCCGTCAGCTTGAGGGTCGTCACCGATAGGGTGGTGAGGTCGGCGACGCGGATGGCGTGGTTGTTCGTGTCCGCGATGTAGAGCGCGTCCCCAGCGACGCTGAGCCCGCCCGGCTCGTGGAATCGGGCCTCGGTGCCCAGGCCGTCCCGGAGGCCAGCCTCGGTGGAGCCCAGGAGGGTTCGCGCCACTTGGGTCTCCGGCGAGACGGTCTTGACCTTGTTGTTGAAGGTATCGGCCACGTAGACGAGGCCGTCCTTGTAGGCCACGCCCAGGGGGTGCTGGAGGCGGGCGTCGGGGCCGATGCCGTCCACGTCGCCGAACTCAAAGAGCCCCTCGCCCACCAGGGTGCGGACCTGGCCCCCAGAGTCGGCCCCAACGGTGCGGATGGAGCTGGTCTCGCTGTCGGCGAAATAGAGGTGCTGGCCGTCGGCGACGATGCCGCTGGGCTGAGCGAGCCAGGCCTGGGCTCGGGGACCGTCCTGGAGACCCTCCGGCCCGTCCCCGGCGAAGGGGTAGAGCTCCTGAGACTCCAGGTCCAGGGCCCAGAGCTGGTGGAGGCCCGCCATGGCGATGATGACAAGGTCCCCGACCAGGGCGAGGTCCCAGGGAGAGGAGAGGTCGGTGGAGCGGGCGGGGCCGCCGTCGAAGAAGGAGCGGGCCTGCTGGCCCGTTCCCGCCACGGTCTCGACGATGCCTTTGGCCAGATCGACTCGGCGGATGGCGTGGTTCTCCGTGTCGGCCACGTAGAGAACGTTTTCCTCGTGAGCCAGCGCCATCCCCTGGGGGTAGAGGAAGCGCGCCTCGGCAGGGCCTCCGTCCTCCAGGCCCGGCTGGCCGCTGCCGATGACCTGTCGCACGCCGCCCTCCAGGGAGGCCACAAGGAGTCGGTGGTGGCCGGAGTCGGCGATGAAGAGGCGGCCGGAAGCGGCGTCGGCGAGGACCTTGCCGGGGAAGGCCAAAGGCCCGGCCTCGTCCATTCGTCCCTTTTCAGCTACGAGGAGAGGGCTCCGATCGATCTCTCCTGTCTGGTCGAACTCCTGGATGGCCGCCGAGAGGACGCTGTCGAAGGTGGAGAGGGGAATCTCCCCTTCATGGCGCCCGATGATCCGCCCCTGGGGGTCCAGGAGGTAGAGGCTGGGCCATGCCCGGACGGTGTACTCCTGCCAGACCCGGTGGTCGCGGTCGTTGACGACAGGATGCTGGACGCCGTGGCGGAGGACAGCCTTGCGCACCGTCTCGGTGAGGCGCTCGGTGGGGAACTTGGGGGAGTGGACGCCCACCACCACCAGCTCCTGCCGGTACTTCTCCTGCAGCTTCCGCAACTGCGGAAGGGTGTGCATACAGTTGATTCAACAGGAGGTCCAGAAGTCCAGCAGGACCAGCTTCCCCTTCAGGTCGGTCACATGGAGGGGTCGAGAGGTGTTGAGCCAGTCCAGTCCCTCGGGGAAGTCCGGTGCATGAACGGTGCCGGCGAAGGAGCGCTCTGCCATTATCTTTTCCTGCTGCCTCGCTCTCCATTGTGCGCGTTTTGAACGTATAATTCTAACACGGTGCTGAAAAGGGGAGTCCAGTCCCGAGAAATCGGGATTGGCGTCCGCCTGCGGCGGATGGGGGTAACCCCCAGATACAATTTCCGCCCCCTTTCTAGTCAGAGCCCGCTCTGAGCCTGCCGAAGGGAAGGGGGCAGGGGGATGGTTGAAAAGCATTTTTCATCGGCCTGCTAGATTGGAACTGTTCGGAGGACAAGAAAGCGAGGAGCAGATGATCTCTCTGACGGATGAGATGCAAGAATTGATCAACAACTCCTTGGCGAACGGGACACCATGTATCCTGGCCACCGCCTCGCTCAAGGGGGAGCCCAGCGTCAGCTTCCGCGGGAGCTTGATGGTCTTCGACACAGAGCACCTGGCCTATTGGGACCGGAGCCATCGCGCAGCCATTGAGCACATCCGTGAGAACCCCAAGGTGGCGGTGATGTTCCGAGATCCGGCCAGGAAGAAGGGCTGGCGCTTCTTTGGGGAGGCGACCCTTCACGAGGACGGAGCGATTCGCCAGCAAGTGATGGAGCGGGTGGTAGAGCGGGAACTCGGCATGGACCCGGAGCGCAAGGGCGTGGCGGTGCTCATCAAGGTCAACAAGGTCACTACCACGGGCGGGCAAGTCCTTCAGGAGCGCGGGTAAGCGCAGACGGCCTGGTCTTTGGTGTATAATAGGGTCTCGCGCGAAGGCCGGTGCCGCTCAGGTACATCGCCCTTTGGCACTGGCAAAAGGCAGCATGGCTTGAGGTCCCTGTGAGGTAGAGATGGCTGAAGTCACATTGCGGTCTGGCGAGGGCCCGGAGGACCTGCTCCGGCGGTTCCGGTCTGAGGTGACCCGCTCGGGCCTCCTGCGGGAGATGAAGGACCGGCGCTTCTTCCAGTCCAAGCGCGAGAAGGCCCGACTGGCTGCCGCCCGGGCCGCTCGGCGCAACCGTCGCCGCAGGCCCTTCTAGCGCCGCTTCGGCGCCGTCCCTACCAGGTTAGAGCGCAGCAAGAGTCCTGAAAATGTCTCCTCTGGGAACGCTTCCAGAGGAGACATTGTTTGTATTTCGTTCCAGGGTCTTCGATTTTCCAGTCTTTGCTTTTAGCTGTTCACGCGCATCGCCAGAGGGATGAGGCGGACGCGGCGTTCATCGCCACCAGGTCTCTCGACAAGAGGCCTACCTCGCAGGTGTCCTCAGGGGTTTGGCTGCGCCGACCTCTGTCCGGCGAGACGGCGCCAGAGGTCTCGCAGGTTCTGGTAGTAGCGCAGGAACACTCCGGGGATGACGCCGGAAAGGTGGAAAGGGAGGAAGTAGTAGATGGGAGGGTCCCAGCCCAGGGACTTGAGCGAGAAGTAGGGCACCCAGACCAAGACGCCGAGGGTGACCAGGATGTTGCCCCAGCGGCGCGTCGGGTGCACGGGGCCCGTCTCGCGGCCACGGCGGAGGTAGTTGCCCGTGAGGACTGCGGCTAGGTGGATGGGGAGGTACAGGAAGAAGGGCGGGTCTCCTCCTTGAAGGAGGGAGACCACGAAAGGCACCCAGACCAAGACGCCCAGGACGATGAGGAGGGTCCCCCACCGGTACCGGCTCATGCTCTCACCTGAGGCGCCTTTTCGACGAGCAAGAGAAGAGAGATTGCCCTACGGATCGCTGCAGTCGCGGGTGTAGCCGCAGTTGAGACAGACGGTCTTGCAATGGACCTCCAAGGTCGGCCTGCCGCAGAGGTCGCAGGTATCCTGGGCTTTCATGAAGGGCTCCTCCTGCCAGCCTTAGGCTACGATACCAACGGGCGGAGCGTCAAGGCAGGAACCGGATGCGGCGCTCCAGCGTTCCGAGGTGGAGAAAGGGTTTCGTTCAACTTGGGAACGGAGACAGGCACGCGGTATCATGGTATCTGTGCTCTCTGCATGGGAATCGGATGTGCTGGGGAAGGGATGGTGGGCCTCATGCCTCTGGTCATCGGCAGGCCGCGGGCCCGAGTCTGGGTTTTCCTGGGAGCCGCCCTGCTCCTTTCGGCGTGCGGAACCAACGGGCAGACGCAGCTTGGGACCCCTGTTTCCAAGGCGGTGCTCCAGCGGGGCGAGGCGCTCTATAATGCCCAATGTCTGAGCTGCCACGGCGGGGCGACGGGAGGCGGCCTGAAGGACATCCCCCCTCCCCACAACGCCAACGGCCACACCTGGCACCACCCAGACCAACAGATCACCGACATCGTCCTGAACGGTTTTTCCTTCTCGCTGGACGAGCCGAAGATGCCTGCCTTCAAGGACAAGCTCACCGAGGAAGAAGTTGAGGCTATCCTGGCGTACATCAAGACCTGGTGGACTCCGGAGCAGAGGCAGTGGCAAGCGACGGTGACGGCCCAAACCAGAGAACGTTCTCTCTCAGGGCCTGACAAGGGACAAGGGCAGAATTAGTACGGCGGAGAGGGTTATGAACAGAGCAAGAGGCCGCAAGAGCCAACGGCTGCCGTCCTCCGAGACGATCTGGGGGAGGATTCCTTTATGGGTTTACTTCGTTGCCTTCAGCTTCCTCGCCCTTGCGGTGGGGATTGGCTTTAACGCCTGGGGGCAGTGGCACGCCTCCACCATGAGCATGGCTCCTGACCCAGGAGTTAACGCTTCTCAGACGGAGCTGGGAGCGGGCAAACTTGCCTCCGAGTTCTCACTCCTGGACGGGTTTGGACAGACGTATACGCTGAAGCCCGGGGACGGGAGAGCGCATCTCCTCGTCTTCTACATGGGGTACTTCTGAGGTGGCTGCCGGACCCAGCTCGGCGAGCTGGCACAACGCAAAGACGAGTTGACAAAGCTGGCAGACGTGGTCGCCATCAGCGTGGATGCTCCTATCGATGTGCAGAAGGCGAACCAGTTGCTGGGCGGGGCCTTCCCCCTGCTTAGCGATCCTGAGCTTCGGGTGATAAGCGCGTATCAGATGCGGCACGCCATGGGAGGCCTCACCGTAGGGAACATGGGCTACGTGATCATCGATGGACGAGGGGTCGTCAGAGAGGTTGTTGTAGACCCTGTCTTCGGCTGGCATGCCGACGCCATCCTGCAGTCTCTGAAATCGCTGTGATCTTAGGGCCCGAGGCGTGAGCTTACAGCTGTGGCTTGTCTTGGTCGGGCTGACGGCTGCGCTGTTCCTCGCCGCTTGTAGTCGAAGCCCGGCGCCCGGCGGAATTGCGCCTACACCCATCCCCGAGGATGCGACGCCAGAAATGCTATCGAGAGGGGAGAGTCTGTATCAGGCGAACTGCCAGTCGTGTCATGGGGGCGCCACCGGCGGCACCATGATGACGATTCCCCCTCCCCACAATGCCAACGGCCACACCTGGCACCATCCCGACTGCCAGTTGACGGATGTCGTGCTGAACGGCTCTGGGGAGATGGGAGAGATGATGCGGCGGATGATGCCTGCGCCGGAGGGCACGCCACGGATGCCCGTCTTCAAGGGGACTCTCACGGAAGAGGATATTCGGGCTATTCTCGGCTATATCAAGACATGGTGGACGGAGGCGCAGCGCCAGTCCCAGGCGAGGGCAACGGAGCAGCTATGCTAAGGCCACAGCGTCTCCGCCTTTTCTGGGTGCTCTCGGGTCTTCTGGCTCTTCTCCTCGCTGTGGGCTGTGGCGAGGCGGCGCCGAAGCCATCGGGTGGGGAGGTAGCCCAACCCTACGAGGGCACGAAACTGGAGGGTCTGGCGCCGGGCTTCCGCCTGACCGATCACCGTGGGGAGTCCGTAGCCCTCTCGGACTTTCGCGGGAAGGCGGTCGCCCTCGCCTTCCTGGACCCTCGCTGCACCGATGTCTGCCCCTTGACCGCCCTTCACTTCCGCGTGGCTGGGGAGGCTCTTGGGAGGGACGCGGACAGGGTCGCTTTTCTGGCGATCGACGTGAACCCGGAGGCGGACCAGCCCGCGGACGTCGTCGCCGCGACGGAGAAGTGGGGCCTGGCCCAGATGCCGAACTGGCACTTTCTGCGAGGCGGCGCTCAGGAGGTGGAGGCTGTCTTGAGCACCTATTACATCGCGACGGCCCCGAAGCCGGATAAAGCGGGGGAGGTGGTCCACACTCCCGGTGTATATGTCATTGACCAGAAGGGGCAGAGACGCTGGTACATCTCCACGCCTATGGAGGGGGGTTTGCCCGCCTCCTGGGCTCCGCCGTTGAGCGATATCCTGGTCAAACGCCTGCGGGAGGTCCTGGGAGGGGGAAGCTAAACGGGGACCCTCAAGAGACAGGGCGGTTGCCGAGGTAGACCAGGAAGACCAGGACGGCGAGGAAGACGCTGGTGATGACGACGAGGTAAACCCCGATGGGGACCCGTGCCCATAGCGACGCAGGCTTCGAGCCATCAGACCTGGAACGGGCTCTCGCGGCGTCTCTGCTCGGAGCAGAGCCTTTAGTCGTCTTCGCCTTCGCTCTTTTCATGGGTCTCCTCTCGTTATTAGGCTAGAGGCAGGAGCACCGGTCGTCAAGGATGTCGCATTGTTGGAGGGAAGGTAACAGCCACTACTTTACCTTTCCGCCGGGATGCGTATTCTAAGATAGCAAGGGCAACCGGGTAGGGC
>JACQUM010000001.1 GCA_016210295.1 Chloroflexota bacterium
CCATCCCCCTGCCCCCTTCCTGGCCAGGAAGGGGGGAGAAATCATATCTGAGGGTCACCCTCAGTCTCCCGGCAGAGGGGCTTTGCCCCTCTGCACACCCCGTTCTTCAACAGCCTGCTAGCTATAGAGACCGGCAGCAGCGAAGGGCCCGGGCACGACCTCTTGGGAGACGGAGACGATCTTGTTGTCCTCGTCCACGAAGACGACAGAGGGTCTCCACTTCCGCGCCTCGGCCTCGGAGACGGTAGCGTAGTGGAGGATGATCACAAGGTCGCCCTTGTGGACCAGGTGGGCGGCGGCGCCGTTGATGCACACCTCTCCGGTCCCCCGCTCTCCCTCCAGGGCGTAGGTCTCCAGCCGCGCGCCGTTGATCAGGTCCAAGATGTGGACCATCTCGTAGGGAAGGATGTCCGCCGCCTCCAGGAGGTCGGGGTCCAGGGTGATGGAGCCCTGATAGTGGAGGTTCGCCTCGGTGACGGTAGCCCGGTGAATCTTCCCGCCCAGCATGGTGCGCATCATCCCACCTCCTGCGTTATTTTTCGCTCCAGAAGGGAGCGGAGGACTTGAGCCGCTTTGTCTGTTATACGCCCCTTTTCCAGGGCCAGGGAGACTGTTCGAGCCCCGATCTCTCGGTAAAGCTCCAGAAGCTGGGGCGCCGACTCTGACAGCGCCGCCAGGTGTCGCTCCACCGTGGAAACGTCTCCCCGCGCGATGGGCCCGGTGAGCGCCTCGGGGAGCCCCATCCGCCCGATATTATCCACGGTGCCCTGGACCAAGGGACGGAGGATGGCCATCGCCCGCTCCCGGTCGACGCCCAGGCGCTCCCAGAGGGAGGCCGCTTCGGCAACGAGGGTTATCAGGTAGTTGGAGGCCAGGACTCCCGCCACGTGGTGCAGGGCCCATTGCTCCTCGCTCAAGACCACCCAGGAGCAGCCCAGGGCCCCGGCCATCTCCTTCAGACGTGATAGGAGGGGCTCCTCCGCCTCCAGGGCCACGGTGGAGCCAGGCAGGGAGGACAGGGCCTCCTCGACACCCGAGAAGGTTTGGACAGGGTGGAAGGCCCCGGTAAGCGTACCCCGTTCCCGGGCCGCCCGCAAGGCCGCGAGAGGCGTGGCGCCCGAGCAGTGGACGGCCGCCTTCCCGGCCCGCCACGGCATCTTCTCCGCTACTCCCGCGATGGCATCGTCGGGCGTGGTGACGAAGACCAGATCCGCTCGGTCCGCCACCTCTTCGGCGGGCACGGGGCGACATCCTGCGACTCTCTCCGCGAGTCGCTGAGCGGAAGCGGGGCGTCGGCTGGCCACGGCGATCACGGGATACCCTGCGCGGCTCAGGCCCACCGCCAGGGCCGTTCCGACCGTTCCGGCGCCGATGAAGCCGATGGTCGGGCGGCTCATGGGTGTGCCTCCCGCCACTCCGCCGCGGAAGGAATGCCGGCCAGCCCGGTCGCGAAGAGGATGGCGCTGACGATGGCTAGCTCCACGCTTCGGGCGGCGGCGGCCCCGATCGCCGTGAGGTTCACCTTTGCCGTGGTCTCCTCGGGGGCCGTGGAGAGGATGAAGAGAACGTCGCCGTCACCCATCCCGTAGGAAGGGTGGATGGCCCGAGCGATGCCGCTGTGGGCCATGACGGCGATCCGGTTGGCCTGCTCCTTGGTCAGGGGGGCGTCGGTGGCGACGACGCCGATGGTCGTGTGCGTCGCGATGGGGCTCGGTTGCGCGCTCCCCGCGAGCAGCAGGTCCAGAGTGCTGAGGAAGCCGCCCTCCGCTCGCCGGGGGCCCGCGAGAAGCTCGCCCGAGTCCGGGTCGCGGACGTCGCCGAAGGCGTTGACTGCGACGACAGCGCCGACGGTGTAGCCGCTGGCGTCCGCCGCAGGCGGACCAGCGGGAAGCCGGAGGCTGGCGGAGCCGATGCCGCCCTTCGTTGCTTGGGCCATTCCTTTCGCCTTGCCGACCGTCGCCCCCGTCCCTGCTCCGACGCTCCCCTGGGGGACGGGATCGGTAGAGGCCCTAAGGCATGATTGGTAGCCGGAGTCCGCCGTGGGGCGAACGCCCTTTTCTCCCACATTCAAGTCGTAAAGAATAGCAGCAGGGACGATGGGGACGGGACCGGCGGGGGAGGGGTAGCCGATCCGCCTCTCCTCCAGGTAGCGGACCACGCCGGTGGCGGCGTCCAGGCCGAAGGCGCTGCCACCGCTGAGGAGGACGGCGTGGACCCGCTGGACCAGGCTGCCAGGCCGCAGGAGGTCGGTCTCGCGCGTGCCGGGGGCGGCGCCGCGAACCTCCACGCCTCCGACCGCTCCTTCGGGCGGGCACAGGACGACGGTACAGCCCGTGGCCGCCTCCCCATCGGTCCAGTGGCCGACGCGCATGCCGGGGACGGAGGTGATGGTGCTATTCACTGCCGCCCGTCGCAGAAAAAAGCCCTTCCCCTGTCCGAGGAAAGGCTCCCCCACTCAACATCCTGCTTCGGAGAGCTGTCTCGGGCCTGAAGGCTCCAAGCGTCCCCATTCTGCGTCCTGTGTTCTGGGCTCGCCGTCCCGAGCACTCGGGATCGCCGGCGGCTTCACCTTACATTATCGAGGCGGTCTATGTCAAGGCATAGAGGGAGTCAATGGGACAGGCTCGCTCCCACCGAGCTACATCTGTCCGACCGTTCCGGCACCGATGAGGACGATGTCCCGCTGGGGCTCCGTGGTCACCTCAGGACCCGTCGCGGTCATGTACACGTCGATCTCCGACCGCACGCCGAACTCCGGCAGATAGATGCCCGGCTCGACGCTGAAGCCGATGCAGGGAATGACGGGGCGGGTATCCATGGTCTCCCAGCCGTCCAGGTTCACGCCGTTCCCATGGACCTCCCGTCCGATGCTGTGTCCGAGACGGTGGGTGAAGGCATCGCCATATCCGGCCTGTTCTACGATGCGCCGTGCCACGGCGTCCACCTCGAACCCCCGCACCGTGCGGCCTTCCCGCGCCGCCCGGGCCAGGAAGTCCACGGCCGCATCGCGGGCGCGGACGACGAGCGCGAACGCTTTCCGCATCGGCGGGGGAGGCTCCGTCCCGACGAAGGCGACCCAGGTGATGTCGGCGTAGACCGCCTCCTCCCCTCTCTCGCGGGCCCAGATGTCGAGGAGGAGCGCGTCGCCCTGGCGTACGAGGGCTGAACCTGCAGGCTCCGGCTCGTAGTGAGGGTCGCTGGCGTGGGCGTTGGCGGCGACGATGGGCCCATCGGGCGCTTCTAGCCCTTGCTCCGTGTATGACCGCTGGATGAACTGCTGGAGGCCGTGCTCCGTCACCGTCTCGGCTGTCTGGAGGCGCTGGGCGACGTGACGAAAGGCCTCGAGGACGATCTGGGTGAGCTTCCGCGCCGCGGAGCGGTGGGTGGCGAGCTGCTGCGGACTCCAGCGGGTGGTGGCGAACTGGACGAGATCGGCGGAGGAGACCACCTCCACACCGAGGCCGCGCACCAGTTCCAGGGTTCCGCCGTCCACCCGGGAGGCCAGGGGAAGGGCGGCCTGCGGGTAATACTCCATCGCAACCCGCCACTTCCCCGCCAGGAGGATTATCAGCCCCTCCAGGCGTCCCGTCTGATTGGCGTAGATGGTGCGGGTGCCCTGGAGACGGGCAAGCTTCCCGGCGTCCACGCTGTGGACGAGAAGGCGGGGCTGGCCGTGGGCAGGGATGAGGTAGAAGAGGGGTCGGGTCAACATGCCCACTTCGCCGGTCAGATCGGCGAAGACGGGGTTCGACCGCCGATGGTCGTAGACCAGCCAGCCGTCGAGCCCTTCGCGGGCCAGGAACGCTTGGGCCTCTTCGATGGCTCCCATGCGCCTCATTCTAGAGGTTATTTGGGAAACCCTCACCCCTCTGTGTTCCCCCTTTCCCTAAAGGGAGAGGGGGGAGAAGAAAAAGGTCTGGGGGGATTCGCTTCGGGAAGCTCAGGGCAGGCCCGGACCCCCGCAGTCCCGACTCGTCGGGACTGCGCTCATTAGGGTGGAATTCGGGACAGCTCCTAGCAGGGTGCTGAAAAGGGGAGTCCAGAGTCCCGATCCATCGGGACTCTGGCAGGGGTTTGGGGGTGTCCCCCAGATACATTTTCTACCCCCTTCCTGGCTAGGAAGGGGGTAGAGGGATGGTCGAAAGGAGTTTTTCGTCAGCCTGCTCGTAAGGGGAGTGACCGCGGAGAAGGGAGATCGACAGGGGCCCTTCTTGTCGGCGAAGAAATTTGAACTGGGTCTAAGAACGTGATAGACTATTGCCTATGGAGGCGCCGTTGAGGCGGGGCGTCGTCGAAACGCTGACTGCCGGGTTTTCTATCGTCAATCGCCAGGTCGCCCTGGTTGCTCTCCCCGTCGCGGTTGACCTTGTTCTCTGGCTCGGGCCCAAGGTCTCCCTCCGCCCGCTCCTGGAGAAGTTTTCCCCGGGCGCTCTCGAGAGTCAGCAGGCCACGGCAGAGGGAGCGACAGAGATGGGGGCACTCGTCGAGACGTTAGGAGGGACCAACGTGATGGCCCTCCTTTCCTGGCTGCTGCCAAGCGCAGTTGGCACCGCCCCGGGCGGGGTTCAAGGAGGGTCTGTGGCTTTGGCTATTGGAGATGTGGGAGGAGCGGCTCTGGCGATCCCGCTCCTGATGGGAACGGGGATCATCCTGGCGGCCCTGTGGCTCGCGGCTATCGCCACGGCGCTTCGGCTCGGGCGGTTCGAGTTGCCCGCATATGTCAACTCCCTGCGTCCGGGGGTGGGACGATATGGAAGCTACCTTATCCTGCTCCTCGGCGCCGTCTTCGGCGGCGTCTCGGTGACGGTCGTGGCCACGGCGATTCACCCTGCTCTCGGAAGCATCGCCTTTTTTCTCATGGTTCCCCTCGCCCTGGCGCTGTACATCTACCTTTTCTTCGCGATTTCTGCTATCTTTATAGGAGGCTTTAGCCCCTTGCGGGCCATGGGGGCCAGCATCCGGCTCTTTCAGAGTTCCTTCTGGCCCTCTCTCGGATTCGTTGGTCTCGTCACCACCGTCACCCTTGGTATGGGCCTCGTGTGGGGCCAGCTGGCAGCGTTTCCGTGGGGCGTCGCTATCGCCATCGCGGGGAACTCTTATATCGCCACCGGCCTCACAGCCTCCGTCATGGTCTATTACCTAGACCGAGCGACCTCGCTCCCCGGCGAGCAGGGCGCGGTCTAGCCGAAGGAGTCTTGTCTCATGCAGAACGCATCGGAAGAGTACACCGCACGGGACATCACCGTATTGGAGGGGCTGGAGGCGGTCCGCCGCCGCCCTGGCATGTACATCGGCAGTACCGACGTGCGCGGCCTTCATCATCTGGTCTACGAGATCGTGGACAACTCCGTGGACGAGGCGATGGCTGGCTTCTGCACTCGTGTCACCGTCCGGCTGCTCAAGAGCGGCGGGGTGGAGGTGGAGGACAACGGCCGCGGCATCCCTGTGGATATTCACCCGACCACGAAAGTTTCCGCTCTGGAGACGGTGATGACCACCCTCCACGCGGGTGGGAAGTTCGGGGGCAACGCCTACAAGGTCTCCGGAGGTCTGCACGGGGTCGGGGCCCACGCGGTCAACGCCCTTTCCAGCCGGATGCGGGTGGAGGTCGTGCGGGACGGACGCCGCTACCACGAGGAGTTCCAGAGAGGGAAGCCCGTCGGCACCCTGGTGGACGACGGCCCCGCCGAGGGACATGGGACGAAGGTCTTGTTCATCCCCGATCCGGAGGTCTTCTCCGACACCAACTTCGACTTCGACGTCTTGGCGCAGCGCTTTCGGGAGATGGCCTACCTCAACCGGGGCCTGGAGATAAGCATCGCCGATGAGCGAACAGACCGGGCCCTCTGCTTCTATTTCGAGGGCGGCATCACCAGCTTCGTCCGGCGGATGAACGCCAAGCGAGGAGCTCTGCACCCCACGCCTTTCTACGTCTCCAAAGAGGTGGAAGGCATCGTCGTCGAGGCCGCTCTTCAGTACAACGAAGGAGTGGTGGATACCATCCTGACTTTCGTGAACTGCATCAACACGGTGGACGGGGGCACCCACCTCACCGGGTTCCGCTCCGCCCTTACCCGGGCTATCAACGACTACGCCCGCAAGTATAAGGTCTTGAAGGAGAGCGACTCCAATCTGGAGGGGGAGGATACGCGCGAGGGGATCACCGCCATCGTCAGCGTCAAGCTGGCCGATCCCCAGTTCGAAGGACAGACCAAGGCGAAGCTGGGGAACGCCGAGGTCCGGGGCCTGGTGGAGACGGTGGTGGCGGAGGGACTGAGCGCCTATTTGGGAGAGTACCCTTCGGATGCCCGGAAGATCCTGGAGAAGTGTCTCACTGCCTTTCAGGCCCGACAGGCGGCGCGGAAGGCCAGGGAGCTGGTGCTGCGCAAAGGGGCCCTGGACTACGGGGCCCTCCCCGGCAAGCTCGCCGATTGCTCGGACAGGAACCCGGACAACTGCGAGCTATACCTGGTCGAGGGAGAATCGGCAGGAGGCTCGGCAAAAGGCGGGCGAGACCGCCGTTTCCAGGCTATCCTGCCTCTCCGCGGCAAGATCCTCAACGTGGAAAAGGCGCGAGAGTTGCGTATCCTCTCTCACGAGGAGATTCGGGCTATCATCAGCGCGTTGGGAGTGGGCTTCGGACACGCCGGCGCAGCCAATGGCAACGGGAACGGCGACGAGAACGGAGCCAATGGGAATGGGAATGGGGGGCTGAACCCGTCCAAGCTCCGCTACAAGAAGATCATCATCATGACGGACGCCGACGTGGACGGGGCTCACATTCGCACGCTCCTGCTCACCCTCTTCTTCCGGCACTTCAAGCCTCTCATCGATGGAGGCAATGTCTACATCGCCCAGCCGCCGCTCTTCAAGATCCAGGCGGGGCGCGACGCGGCATGGGCCTACAGCGAACGGGAGAGGGACGAGATCCTCACTCGCCTGGTTCTGCGAGACCTGACACTCCAGGAGGAGAAGGGGGAGGAGAGGCGGACCGTCTATGGAGAGGCCCAGATCAGGGAGCTGCTCCCGCAGCTCCGGCGCCTGGCCCGTGCGGTCCTGGAGATGGAGCGGCAGGGCCACCAGCGGGCCCTCCTCGCCGCTCTGGTGCATACGTCCGGCCTTCATGACCTGGACCTGACCAAACCGGCGGCCCGCGCCGCTCTGAAGAAGGACCTCCTGAGCAAAGGTCTCCGCGTGGCGGACAAGACGGGGAAGGGTAACGCAAACCCCGCGCTGCTCCTCCAGGACCCGGAGTCCGGGCGCACTCTTTCGTTGGACCGCGCCTTCCTGGCCCAGGATGGAGTGGAGCGCATGACGCAGCTCTCGGAGGCGCTTCGCCAGCACCTGGGGCATCCTCTGGTGGTGGTGAAGCGGGAGCGGGAGGTGGGGCGCATCTCCTCTTTGCTGGAACTGCCGGAGACGCTAGAAGAGATGGAGAGCCGGAGCGTGACCATGCAACGCTACAAGGGCCTGGGCGAGATGAGCGCCCTGCAGCTCTGGGAGACCACCATGGACCCGGCCACCCGGACGCTGTTCAAGGTGGGTATCGAGGACCTTACCCTGGCGGAGCAACGGTTCACGGAGTTCATGGGCAACGAGGTGGGGCCGCGCAAGGAGTACATTCAGGCGCACGCCCACGAGGTCCGAAACCTGGACGTGTAGGGGGCCTCACCCCCTGGCCCCCTCTCCCTTGAGGGAGAGGGGGGAATTAATAAGAAGTCTAGGGGACACCCCCTTCGGCAAGCTCAGGGCAGGCTCTAGTACCCTGGCAGGGGGCACAGCCCCCTGCACCCCGTCCCCCATCTCCGGTCTTCCTGGTATCCTTGGCCTGTGCTGGATTCTCCCAGGACGAGGAGGGAACCGTGCCCAAGATCGACGATCTGACCGAGCAATACAGGGGCCTGGACTGGGTGCTGCCCATGCGAGGCGAGGAGGCCGTCCGTACGGACGGCCTCCTCGCCTTCGACTACGACTACGCGGAGGAGCCTGCGGAGGTCACTATCGAGTCGGACGAGTTCACCGCGGTCTGTCCCTGGACGGGCCTGCCGGACCTGGGGCGGCTGACCGTCCGCTATCTGCCGGGCTCCCAGCTCATCGAGCTGAAGTCGCTCAAGTACTACCTCCTCTCCTACCGGGACGTGGGCATCGTGCAGGAGCACGCCGCGGGACGAGTCCTGAAGGACCTGGCGGCGCTGGTGCGGCCCCGGTGGATGGAGGTGACCCTGGACTACAATGTCCGGGGAGGGCTGCGCACGGTGGCGAAGGTCCGCTACCCGCAGGCGTCCGAAGGGGGAGCGCCGGACTGAGCCCTTGGGGCAAGCGCCTGGAGAAGCCTTCGCCGTGTTGCGTCTTTCGATGTACCACATTTGACACCTGGTGGCGTCCCCCCGTAGACTGGTCTGCGGGTCAGGGGCGAGCCGATCCCGTGGGGGAGAGGCGGAGAGATGCCAGTCGATTACGCGCTGAACTACACGGCCGTCGCCCTCGCCGCCGTCGTCGCCTTCGGGGGCGTGAGCGCCCTATTTGTCCTGGCCCGTCTCATTGCGCCCCGCCGCGCGACGGCCCTCTCCACCACGGTGTACGAGTGCGGCATCATGCCCACGGGGCCGGGGCAGGCCCAGTATTCCCTCCGCTACTACCTCTTCGCCCTCCTCTTCCTCATCTTCGAGGTGGAGGCCGTCTTCATCTTCCCCTGGGTGCTTGTCTACCTGCTCCCGGAGATGGGGGCGACGGCCTTCTATGAGATGGTCTTTTTCCTGGGCATCCTCCTCTTTGGCCTCCTCTACGCCTGGCGGAAGGGGGTGCTGCAGTGGCAGTGAGGCCGGGGGCGGACCCTCGTCTCCTGGAGATGGTCCAGCAGCACAGGAAGGACGGCATTCTCGGCGTGGTGACCATGAGGAGCGAGGAGCTCTTCGCCTTGGCACGGAAGTCCTCGCTGTGGCCTCTCACCTTTGGGCTGGCCTGCTGCGCCATCGAGATGATCTCCGCCGGTGTCTCCCGCTACGATATCGCCAGATTAGGAATGGAGCTCTTCCGGGCATCGCCCCGACAAGCCGATCTGTTGATCGTCGCCGGGACCCTGACCTGGAAAATGGCGACTGCCTTGAGATGGGTGTACGTCCAGATGCCCGAGACCAAGTGGGTGCTGGCC
>JACQUM010000040.1 GCA_016210295.1 Chloroflexota bacterium
CGCCGCCTTAAACCGCTCGGCCACCCCTCCAATAAGGCTTGGAGGACACCCAAAAACCCGCCCCAGTATAGCACCGGCTGGAAGGAAAGAGGAAGGTCAGAGGAGCCGCACACTTGGCGCGCAGCGCTTGGCCGAAGCCCGAAGGCGAAACATTGTATCCGGACTCCACTTGACATTTTCTCCGCCAGACCTCTACACTTCGTCCAGAGCGCGTCCAAGTTGCAAGAGAAGAACACCTAAGGAGGGAGGAGCGTATGGACTTCGAATTGGAATTCGGGAAAGAGGGCGAGGTCTTCCGCAAGGAGGTCAGGCGCTGGCTCGACGCGAATATGCCTCCAGCCCTCTCGAGCTTCAACCCTGTCAAACAGACCCCCGAGGACTTCAAGAAGGGCCACGAGTTCCATCGCAAGCTAGGCTCAAAGGGATGGCTCGTGCCGTGGGCGCCCAAAGAGTATGGCGGCGCGGGTCTCTCCATCGAGAAGACCCTCATCATCCAGGAGGAGTTCGACAGGGTCGAGGAGTTGACGGGCATCCGCTCCGACACCGGGGGCGGCGTCATTCTGCCTCCCATCCTCACCTACGGGACGGAGCAGCAGAAGCAGACCTGGGCCCGCGGCATCATCCAGGGCACCACTACCTGGTTGCAGGGCCTGACCGAGCCCGAGGCAGGCTCCGACCTGGCGAGCTTGCAGTCCAGGGCCGTCCGGGATGGCGACGACTGGCTTATCAGCGGCACCAAGATCTTCCAGGGGGATCCCCGAGACCCCCTAGACATGGCTTACCTCCTCGTCATCACCAACCCCGACCGGCCCCGCCACCACAACCTCAGCGTCTTCGGCATCTCCTTGAACCTGCCGGGCGTCAGCCGGTCGCCCATGCGCCTGATCATCTCGGACCGGAGCGCGAACTACTTTGACAACGTGCGGGTCCCCTCCTCTGCCATCCTGGGACAAGAGGGACAGGGGTGGCAGGTGACCCAGGCCCAGCTCGAGATCGAGCACGGCTATGGCGGCGCCCAGGTCGACCGAGTCGTTCCCAAGGTTCTCGAGTTCATGAAGAGCGGGCCGAAGGACGGACAGCCCTTCGTCGGCGACGCGGTCAAGCGGGACCGCTACGTGGACAACTACATCGGCGCCCACGCCGGGTTCCTGTTCTCGCTCCGCAACCTCTCGCGGCGGCTGAACAAAGAGTGGGGCGCCTACGACGGCTCGCAGACCATCCTCCACGACAAAGTGTTCGGCGTGGAGCAGGCGGGCCGGAACCTGGAGGTCGCAGGCCTCTACGCCCTCGTGGACGACCCGAAAGAGGCTCCCGTCCGCGGGGACATCGAAATCCATCAGCGGGAGTCCATCGCAGCCACCCACCCCGCGGGGACCATCGAGGTCCACAAGGTCATCATGGCCCGCCGGATGGGGATGAGCGCCACCCGGGAGCGCACCGCCGCCACCGTGTAAACAGGGCTCACACCAGGCCCTCGAGAGAAAAGAAAGAGAGCCGCCCCGACATTGGTCGGGGCGGCTCTCTTTCGCTGACCAGGCTAAGAAGCGGCGCGCTCGCCTCCTCGACGTCACCCTGTCCTGGAGGCGCCGCCCTCCCCCTGCCGCGCCGCCGCCAGAGGATCGGTGATGCGGCGGGTGTAGCTCTCCTCCCCGCTCAGGATGTGCTCCAAGACCTGACGGACAGACCACTCCCCTGCCCGCGGCTCTCTCTCCATGTCCGCGTCTGACACCTGGAGGAGCAGGCCCTCAAGCTGGCCCCGGTGCTCCTGGAGCTGCCTCAAGATGTACTGAGCCTCCGTCGGAACGGCCCCCAGCATATCCAGCGTCTTGGCCAGCTGGACGGTGTGCTCCGCCTCGTGTATGAGGAGCTGGTAGAAGATGTAGCGCACGTCTCGCGACGGCCCAGTGCGCATCTGGACCGGAGTCGTCATCTGCTCGTTGGTCACACCGCCGAGCGCCTTATCCGTCTTCTCGCGAAGCGCCCGGAGACGCTCCAGCATCGTTGCCTTTTCGTCCATCTCGACACCTCTTCTTCCTGGTGTTTGCTCCATCGTAGCATCCTCCAAGGCAAGCAGTATCGCTCCACGAAATCGTGATGAGGACACAGATCATGGTTGCCTCCCCCGACGTCGCCCTCTTATACTAGCGGGGATTTTCCCTTCGGAGGTGGCGAGGCTCGCCTTGGCAAATCGTTCGGCTTCCCCACCAGTTCACGCATCTATCGGCCTCCTCCTGCGCGAGCACGCCCGCCTCCGGCGCCTCCTGGAGCCCGTCCTCGCCGTCGAAGCCACCGTGGGCGATGGGGCCCAAAGCACTCCCCTCGCGTCCCTTCGCCTCCTGGCGCGGGCGGTGACGCGTCTTCAGTCCTTCCTCTCGGCTCACGCGCGAAAGGAGGAGGAGGGGCTCTTCCCGCCCATCGATGCCGAAGAGGGCCGAGAGGGCGGCCCCACGACAAACCTGCGCGCCGCCCACGTCCACATGGAGATGATGCTCAAGAGCATCCTTCAGGAGACGGAGGCGTTGCGAACCACGCCCGATGCGGTCATGCGCCTGCGCCTCAAGGTCCACGTCCACCAGCTCTCCCAGCTCCTTCCCGAGCACATGGAGGAGGAGGAGCGCATCGTCTTCCTCATCGCCCGGCACCGGTTGCCACCTGCCGTGCTGAAAGAGGCTCTGGCGCGGATGCGGGGGACCGCCGCGTCACAGACCTAGCCCCCTGGGGGCGTTGAGGGGGAGTAGAGAGGGGCTTCGGCCCTACGGGGCACGGGGGTGTCCCCCGAATTCTCTCTTCCCCCCCTTCCTGGAAGGAAGGGGATGGTCGAAGCAGTCCCTCAGCGATCTTCTGACCGACTCACTCAAGAGGCCCACCGCCCGGAGGCGGCAGCCTAGAGCGAGGCCCCGTAGGCCACCAGGGCCGCGCCCGCCACCACCAGCAGCCCTCCCGCCATCATGCGCACGGTGACCCGCTCCAGCCGCTGAAGAAAGATCGAGGTCAGGATGAGTGCCACCAGGGGATTGAGAGCGAAGATGGGAGAGATGATGACCACCGGAGCGTTCTTCAGGGCGAAGAACATCCCCATCACACCCGAGGAGGCGCACAGTCCAGCGAGGGTGATAAAGAGGAAAGAACTACGCGGTGCGTGAATATCAGCGCGAAGGTGCCGAGCGCTGAACACTGAGATGATGAGAGTCCCGAACAGGAGCGCGAAGAAAGTAGCGACCTGCGGCTGCACGACGCCGGAGACGACGCTCTTGGAGACGACCTGGCCCACCGCGTAGGACCCTGCCGCGCCCAGCCCCAGCAACGTGCCTTCGATGACTCGGCTGCTGCGGACCACCTTCTCGGGAGCAGGTGGCTTCGCTGTCGTGCTCATTGCGAGCTCAGAATCAGCCCGAGGCCGCCGACGATGCTCACGGTGCCAAGGAGAAGGTAGACGCTCAGCGTCTCGCCCAGGAAGACCACGGCGATCAGGGAGGCGAACAGAGGAGCAATGCCGATGATGGGCGCCGCCCTGCTCACCCCGGCCGCGCTGATGGCGCTGTAGTTCAGGAACCGCCCCAACTGGAAGTTCAGAAGACCGACCAGCACGAGCCACGGGAGAACGGAGAAGGGTACCTCTGCCAAGGCCCGCCAGTCCATGACGAGAGCGACGGCGAGGCTGAAGGGGACGCCCACCAACAGAGAGATGAAAGTCCCCGTGGAGGCGCGCATTCCCCGAAGGCCCAGGCGGACGAAGATCGCCCCCACGCCCCACATGGTCATCGCGATCAACGCGAAAAGAATCCCCGCAAGCATGCCGCTTCCCCCTCCAACCGTCGCCTTACGGTGCGCTCTTCGTTCCCTCTCGCCGATGGCCACTGAGAGGGACGCCGTCAAGCAGGCTTTGGATGACCGACTGAAACACGAAACGTCCGTCCTCCCCTCCCAGGACCGCTTCGCAGCACCGCTCCGGGTGAGGCATCATCCCGAGGACGTTGCCTGCCTTGTTCACGATGCCTGCGATGTTGTGAAGAGAGCCGTTGGGGTTGTCTTCCGGACGGACCTCCCCCACGGGGCTGGCGTAGCGGAAGACGACCTGACTGTTCGCCGCCAGTTCCGCCAGAGTGGCCGGGTCGGCGAAGTAGTTACCCTCCCCATGAGAGATCGGGATGCGCAAGACCTGCCCTTCCCGGCACGTCCTTGTAAAGGGAGTGTCGGGACGCTCCACCCGTAAGGTCACCCACTGACAGCGGTACTCCAGGTGAGCGTTCCGCATCAGCACGCCGGGGAGCAGCCCCGCCTCGCAGAGAATCTGGAAGCCGTTGCATATTCCCAGCACCGGTTTCCCCTCCGCCGCCATCCTCCCCACCGCCCGCATCACCGGAGAGAACCGAGCAATCGCGCCGCACCGGAGATAGTCCCCATAAGAGAACCCTCCCGGCAGGATGGCGCAATCGTAGCGAGAGAGGTCCTCCTCTTTGTGCCAGACGAGGTCGGCCGACTGGTGAAAGACCTGGTCCAGCACGTGAAGACAGTCGCGGTCGCTCCAGGTCCCCGGAAAGACGATGATGGCGAAACGCATTTCTCTTCCTCACCCCTTATTCTACTTGAAGCACTGGCGGGCAGAAAGCATGGCGACTGTGCAATAGCTCGCTCTAGAGGGAAGGAGACCAGCACCCCGCCCCCTTCCCTCGCCCACACGGTATCTCGCCTCCGCTGATGCCCTTAACATTACCTGAAAAATCTCGGCCCTTGCGCAGCTCCCACTCCCTGCGCCACTACCCTGACCCTATACTGTGTCCTGAAAGGCACCGGACCTCTGGGAGGATGAACGCAAGGCGGCCTTGACCAAGACCCGTCTACGAGTCGAGAGGGCACAGCAAAAGGAGGGATGATGCTTTCGATGACCACTCGAGCCCAGACAAGGCTCAAGGAGGCTCTGGACTCCCAATCGTCTCCAAAAGCGGCGGTCCGTGTGGTCGCCATCCGAGGCCCTCACGGCTGCGTCCACGGGTGGGACCTCGCCATCTCCCAAAAGGAAGACCCCGGAGATACAGCGGTCCAGGAGGGGAGCATCCGCCTGGTCATGGGGGCCGAGGTCGCAGAGATCCTGCGAGGGGCCACCGTTGACTACCGCGAGGACGGCCTGGGCATTGGCTTCGTCATCGAGGCGCCAAACGCTCCGCGACCGATGCACGGACAGGAAGGCTGCGCCTGCGATACCTAGTGGGCGAAAGGAGAAGGCCATGGCCAAGTGCGCCGTCTGCGCCACTTATGTTCGGGAGTCGACAGCGCCCGCCATATCCGAGTACAAGGGACAGGTCTACTACTTCCGCTCTTTACGATGCAAGCGGGATTTTGACCGCAACCCGTCCCGGTACGTCGTCGCGCGGCCGGTCGTCTGGTGAGACGCGGAGACCGAGAGTCGTGAGGAGTGGAGGCAGCCGTGGCCAAAGACCCCGTCTGTGGGATGAGTGTAGACGAGGCGAAGGCGTCGAACAGATCGCAGTACCAGGGGAAGACTTACTACTTCTGCTCGCCAGGGTGCAAGCGGAGCTTCGACAAGAACCCCGCCCAGTACGCGAAGAAGGGCTAGACAAGCGGGCTGAAGAGCCCGAAGGAGGCAGCAATGATGTGGTGGGGCATGGGCCCCCAGTGGGGCGATGGGGCATGGAGTTGGGCATGGGTCATTGGCAGTCTCTTCGGCCTGGTGATGATGGTCGCCTTCTGGGGGGCCGTCATTTTCCTGATAGTGTGGGGGATACGGACCTTTGGCGCCCCAAGGCCATCAGTTGCTATTGCAGGCGGCACGCCGATCGAAATCGCACAGCGCCGCTATGCGGGGGGCGAGATTACCAGGGACCAGTACGAGCAGATCAAGAAGGACCTGGCAGGATAGACGCTGAGGGCGCTCTCGACACAGGGCCACAAGGCATCGAACCCGCGGAATGATCGCTGAGCTGGCAGTCACGGCTGCGGCCGTCCTCCTCGCCCTCTTCCTCGCCTGGTTCTTCTTTGGGCACCGCCGCGCGGCCCAGGTGCGGGTGGGCGCGAGTGGCGTGCAAGAGGTGACGGTGGTCGTCGAGGGAGGCTACGAGCCCAGCGTCCTCCGCGCCCGTGTGGGCATACCCCTTCGAATCACCTTCGACCGCCGCGAGGCGAGCGACTGCACCAGTCGGGTTATCTTCCCCGACCTCAAGGCGAGCAAGGTTCTGCCCGCCTTCGGCAAGACGATCCTGGAGGTCACACCCACCCGGCCCGGGGAGTACGGCTTCGCCTGCGGAATGGGCATGGCCCACGGGACTCTGATTGTGGAGCCTGAGGCTCCAGGGAAGCTGTCTAGCGCTTCTGTCGCCGTCGCCGCACCTGCCCAGCCAGGTTCTGGGCCGACGCCGAAGCAGCCTCCCTCTCGCGCAGAGTTCGCCCTCTTCGGCAGCGGGGTCACCTGCCCGACCTGCGTCGTGGTCATCGAGAGTTTCCTGGAGGAGCTGCCTGGGATCGAGCGCGTCGCGGTCAACTTCGCCGCCGAGCGGGTGACCATCGAGTACGTTCCCAGCATGGTGACCGTGCCACAGATGCAGGCAGCCATTGAAGCGGCAGGCTATCGGGCTGAGCCGCGCGGCCCTATCGCTGTGAGCGAAGGAGCCGAGGACCGAGAGGCGGCGGCCCGGCGCCGGGAGGTGCGGGACCTCTCGCGGCGCGTCCTCCTCGGCGCGTTCCTTTCACCCTTCATCTTCGTCTTCAGCTTCCCGGAGCTCTTCCCCTTCCTTCCCGAAGCCCTGACCCAGTTCTGGCTTCTCTTCCTCCTGACGGTGCCGATTTACTTCGTGACCGGCTGGCCCATTCACCGGACCGCTGTTAACGCGCTTCGGCACCGAACGGCGGAGATGAACACCCTCATCACCATTGGGACGACGGCTGCCTTCGTTTACAGCATCGTCGCCACCTTCCTGCCCTGGCTGCTACCCGAAGGACTCCGAGTTGTCTACTACGACACCGCGGCGGTCATCATCACTCTCATCCTCCTGGGTCGCCTCCTCGAGGCGCGGGCGAAAGGGCAGGCCTCCCAGGCCATCCGCAAGCTCATGGGGCTGCGCGCCCGCACGGCCCATCTCATCAAGAATGGCCAAGAGGTAGAGGTGCCCGTGGAGGAGATCCAAGTGGGCGACGTCATCACCGTGCGCCCGGGGGAAAAGGTGCCCGTGGACGGCGTCATCGTCGCCGGCTCCTCGGCCCTCGACCAGTCCATGGTCACGGGGGAGAGCATCCCGGTGGCCAGGGGACCGGGCGACGAGGTGATCGGAGCGACTCTGAACGGAACGGGAAGCTTCCAGTTCCGGGCCACGCGAGTGGGCAAGGACACCGTCCTCTCCCAGATCGTTCGTCTGGTGGAGGAGGCCCAGGGCTCCAAGGCGCCCATCCAGCGTCTCGCGGACCAGGTGACCAGCTACTTCGTTCCCGCCGTCATGTTCATCGCCATCGGGGCTTTCGCAACATGGTACTGGCTGGGGCCGGAGCCGTCTTTCCTCTACGCCCTGATCAGCGCCATCGCCGTCCTCATCATCGCCTGCCCCTGCGCCCTTGGCCTGGCGACCCCCACCTCCATCATGGTCGGCACGGGCAAAGGGGCCGAGAACGGAGTCCTCATCAAGAGCGCCGAGGCGCTGGAGACCGCTCACCGTTCCCGCACCGTCATCCTGGACAAAACGGGGACCATCACCAAGGGCCAGCCCGCCCTGACAGACGTGGTGCCATCTCCCGGATTCTCACGGGAGCGCCTCCTGCGGCTGGCGGCCTCGGTAGAGCGGAGATCGGAGCACCCCCTGGGCCAGGCCATCATCCGGGGTGCAGAATCGGAAGGGGTAGCCCTGGCACCGCCCGTGGGAGTCCAGGCGATACCAGGCTACGGCATTCAGGGGACGGTGGATGGCGAAGCGGTCCTGGCAGGCAACGTCAAGCTGATGCGGGACCGGGGAGTGCTTCTCGACGGCCTGGAGGCCGAGGCCCAGCGCTTGGCGACGGAGGGCAAGACAGCCATGTATGTCGCCGCCGGCGGGCGCGTGGCTGGCTTGGTGGCGGTGGCGGACACCTTGAAGGAGAGCTCCGCCCGCGCCATCGCCGACCTCCGGCGGATGAAGATCGAGACGATTATGCTGACCGGCGACAACCGCCGGACGGCGGAGGCCATAGCCCGTCAGGTGGGGACCGACCGTGTCCTGGCCGAGGTCCTCCCCGATCAGAAGGTGGCCGAGGTGAAGCGCGTCCAGGCCGAAAAGAAGATCGTCGCCATGGTGGGCGACGGCATCAACGATGCGCCGGCCTTGGCACAAGCCGACGTCGGCATCGCCATCGGCACGGGAACAGACGTGGCAATGGAATCGGCGGACATCACGTTGGTGAGCGGAGACCTCATGGGCGTGGTGACAGCGGTGCGTCTGAGCCGCGCCACCATGCGGAACATCAAGCAAAACCTCTTCCTGGCCTACATCTACAACGCCCTGGGCATCCCCATCGCCGCCGGGCTCCTCTACCCCTTCACCGGCTGGCTCCTGAGTCCCATGATCGCGGCAGCCGCCATGGCCGCCAGCTCCCTTTCGGTGCTAGGCAACGCCCTCCGCCTCAACGCTTTCAAGCCGCGCCTCTGAACGCCGATAGGTGCCCAAGACGTCACTCTGTTACACGATTGCAGCACGCCCGAAACACCTCCGAAACATGACGCCAGTATTCTGGCACCAGAGATAGAGAGACTTTCGGGGAGCGTCGGCAATGGAGAGCACCGCCGTCGTCTTAGCGCCAGACCCCGTCTGTTCGGCGTACTTGCCAAAGGGAAAGGTCCTCCTCGTGTCGGACCACGAGGGAGAGACCTATTACTTCTGCTCCTTTCGTTGCAAGCTGACCTTCGAACGCGACCCCACGAGGTACACCCGCGAGAAGCACATCATATGGTGAGGCGTCCAGAATAGACATCGAAAGAAGATCGGGACGAAAGCTATCGGCCGCAAACCAAGATGACCGCAAGAACAGGAGCCATTGTCCTGAGGGGGACGAAGAAACCATGACCCGTGAAGAAGAGATACGAAGGATCGCCTACGGACTCTGGGAAGCAGAGGGACATACCGAGGACCGCGACCTTGAGCATTGGTCTAAGGCGGAGGAAATATGGCAGGAGCGAGAGGCACGGCAGTCCCTCGAGAAGCCCCCCAAGGCGGAGCCCGCGACTGGCCAAGGAGAGAGCCCACTCGAGCCCACGAAAGCAACGAGGTCGCGCCCTCGACCCCGTACTTCTCGGCCTCGGCAATAGCAGACTCCTGACCTCTACCGGACAGGCCAGGGTCCGGTAGCCGGATCGCCCTCACCGAGGACGGCAGCTACCGCGTGAGGAGCTCCGAGACCACCTCGTTGACCAGGCGTCCCTCGGCCTTGCCACGGAGAAGGGGCATGAGCTTCCCCATCACCTTGCCTCGATCGGTCGGGCCGCGCGCGCCCACCTCTCCAATCACCTTCCGCGCCTCAGCGGCGATCTCCTCTCGAGAGAGCTGCTCCGGGAGGTACTGAAGGACGATAGCCAGCCCAGCCTCCTCCTTCTCGACCACATCCGCTCGCCCCGCCTTGCGCGCCTCCTCGATCGCCTCTCGCCGGACGCGGACCTCCCGCGCCAAGATTTCCGCCGCAGCGACCTCGTCCAGAGGGCCGCGTTTGTCTATCTCGGCGTTCTTGATAGCGTTCCTGACCATGCGAATGGCGGAGACGCGCCGCTCGTCGTGGGCCCGCATGGCCCCCTTCAGGTCCTCCATGAGCTTTTCATCCAGCGTGGCCATACCAAGGACTCTCCTCTCTGCTACGCCTTCCCCATTGCCCGTCGAACGCCCTGCAGCCAGCCTCGGAGGAACTCGTCCTGCCCCAAGGTCTGGATACCGTCGCCCGCCTCTACGAGAGAGATGAGACGGGGCAGGGCCGCAGGGTCGCCCCATGAAGAAGGCGCTCCGCCATCGCCTGGGTAGACCGCTTGGGCACGAAGGACACCTCGATGGGGTGCCCTCATTATCCCATCCTCTGGGAGACCACGCAAACACGCGCGGCAGGGCAGCCGTTGCTCTCGTGTCCCGGCGCACGAGACGCCGCCCCTACCGCGAGAGGGCTGGCGTCTCCAGGAGGTAATGGCCATGCTCCTGCGGAAAGACGCCGTCCAGGGGCAACGTGACCCCCCTCTGAAGACCAAGGTAGCCATAGCGGGCCCGGACAGCATCAATCGCCCGCTGCAAATCGTGCCCGGCCTGGGGAAGCCTCGCCAGAAGGCTGAGCTGGGGGCCGCCCTCCACCAGCCCGCCCACCCCGATGCCGATGAGCCGCACCATCTTGTGGCTTTGGGCCAGAAGTTGCTCCATCAAAGCCAGGCCCACCGCGTAGACCTCCTCGTCCGTCTCCGTCGGGTGCGGAAGAGTCGCCTGGCGGCCCACCGTCTCGAAATCGGCCCACCGCAGCTTGATGTGGACCTGGCGGGCCAGCCGGCCCTGCTCACGCAGCTCGCCTCCTGCCCGCTCCGCCAGGTAGTGCAGCGTCCCGCGCAAGAGGTCGCGGTCCCGCGTATCTTTGGGAAGAGTCGTCTCCCGGCTGATGGACTTCTGCGGAGCGGGCGGCGTCACCGGGCGGTCGTCCTGGCCATTGGCGAAGGCGTGGAGCGCCTCGCCGGAGACCCCGAAGACGCGGCGAAGAAGGTGAACGGGGAGATTTGCCAGCTCGCCCACCGTCACCACGCCCAGCCCGTGGAGGACCGACTCCGTCGTCGGGCCGACCCACGGAAGATCCCCCACCGGCAGCGGCGCAAGGAAGCTCCTCTCCTCCCCGAGGGGGACCTCCAGCAGCCCGTCCGGCTTGCAGGACTCCGAGGCCACCTTGGCCACCACCTTCCCCGATGCGATCCCCACCGAGGCGGTGATGTGCAGCTCCTGGCGGACCCTCTCCCGCAGCGCCTCCCCCACCCCACGGGCGGGCCCCCAGAGGAGCTCCGTCCCGGTCAGGTCCACGAAAGCCTCGTCCAGCCCCAGAGGCTCCACCAGTGGGGAGACCTCGGCCAGAAAGGACTGGAAATGCCGAGAGACCTCCTGGTACCGGTTGAAGTCGCCCTTGAGGAAGATGGCCTGGGGGCAGAGCCGCCGCGCCTGGGCCACGGGCATCCCCGCGCGGAGACCGTAGGGCCGCGCCTCATAGGAGGCACAGGCCACCACTCCCCGGGAGTCCAGGTCTCCTCCCACCACCACGGGTTTCCCTCGCAGGCTGGCGTCCCTGGCCTGCTCCACCGAGACGAAGAAGGCGTCGAGGTCGATGTGAAGGACGCGACGGGGCCACCGGGTAGCAGAGGAACAAAACATACGTTCTATTATAGGCGGCGGGAGTCGCCTCTGTCAAGAGAGAGGGCAATTAGGCCCTTGACACACCCAAACCTTTGTGCTAGGATGGAAGTGCAAGGGGGGTATGACGATGAACAAACCATCCATCACGTTCCAAAATGTTCTCCGCTGGTCCAATGAGGAGTGCCGCGCCTACCTAGAGAAGCAGCGATGGCCGAGTGGCCCCGTCTGCCCAAAGTGTGGCGCGACAGAGCCCTACACCATCACGCGCAAGAGCCGGACGAAGAACCTCGTCACCAAACTCTACAAGTGCCGCCAGTGCAAGCAGCAATTC
>JACQUM010000047.1 GCA_016210295.1 Chloroflexota bacterium
CCACTGGGGCGATGCAGTTGGTGGTGCAGGAGGCGTTGGAGATGACCTTGTGCCGGGCGGGGTCGTAGCGGTCCTCGTTCACGCCGAGGACGATGGTGAGGTCCTCTCCCTTGGCGGGGGCGGAGATGATGACCTTCTTCGCGCCCCCTTGGAGATGGCCGGAGGCCCTGGAGGCGTCGGTGAAGAAGCCCGTGGACTCCACGACGATCTGCACCCCAAAGTCACCCCACGGGATCTTGGAAGGGTCGCGCTGGGCGACCACGCGGATGGGCTTCCCGTTGACGACGATGCTGTCCGCGGTCGCCTCCACGGTGCCGGGGAAGCGGCCATAGTTGGTGTCGTACTTGAGGAGATGGGCGTTGGTGGCGGGGTCGGTCAGGTCGTTGACGGCCACCACCTCCAGGTCCCTGGGGTGACGCTCCATGACCGCCTTGGTCACCTGCCGGCCAATGCGCCCGAAGCCGTTGATGCCCACACGTGTGACCAACTGACACCTCCCGTCCTTTTCACCCGAGAATGGAGAAGTCTAGCCCGCGTCAGACGCAATGGCAGCCTCATTGTACCTCAGGCGAGCGCCATAGCAGGATGCTGAAAAACCCCTTCGACTATTCCCCCGACCCCCTTCCTGGCCGGGAAGGGGTCGGGGGATACCCCATTTTCAGCAGTCTCCTAGGCCGGCCAGACGTCTCCCAGGTTCCTCACCTCGGTGCTGATCACAGCCCCCTGGGCGTGGGCCAGCATGTCCTTGAAGCGCTGGTCGTTGTGGAGGGCGTCCCCCTGCTTCTTCTGGGCTGCCGCGCTCGGCCACTGGCGGATCCAGACGAACTCGCCGGGTTTCTCGGTGTTCCAGTAGTAACCCATGATCTTGGCCCCGTAGCTCTCGCTCAAGGGCAGGTCCTCCATGGTGAACACCTTTGCCCACATGTCCTTCAGCTCAGGCTTGATCTGGTATATCCGAAGCTCGGTGGCTGCCATTTCCCCCTCCTTGAGTTTTTGTTTCCCTAGTCTACCACGCAAGGCCGCCGGAGCGGGGTCAGGCCTCGCGATGCGCCAGCGCACGAAAGGCGTCCCGGCCCGCGTAGCGGGCGGACCGGTCCAGCTCCTCCTCGATGCGCAGAAGGCGGTTGTACTTGGCGGTCCGCTCCCCCCGAGCAGGGGCGCCGGCCTTGATCTGACCGGCTCCCGTCGCCACGGCGAGGTCGGCGATGGTGGTGTCCTCCGTCTCGCCCGAGCGGTGGCTGACGACGCAGGCATAGCCCGCGCGCTTGGCCATCGCGATCACCGCCATCGTCTCCGTCAGAGTGCCGATCTGGTTCACCTTGACCAGAACGGCGTTGGCCACCCCCTCCGCGATCCCCCGAGAGAGGCGTTCCGCGTTGGTGGCGAAGACGTCGTCCCCCACGAGCTGGACCCCATCGCCGAGCCGCTCCGTCAGCAGGCGCCACCCCGCCCAGTCGTCCTCCGCCATGCCGTCCTCGATGCTCAAGAAAGGGAAGTCCTTCACCAGCTTGGCGTAGGTCTCCACCATCTGTCCCCTCTCCAACGTAAGGCCATCGCGGGCAAGGACGTAGCGCCCATCCAAAGAGTAGAACTGAGAGGAAGCCGCGTCGAGGGCAAGATAGCAGTCCTGTCCGGCGCGATAGCCCGCCTTTCGGACGGCGTCGAGGACAACCTCCAGGGCGGCGCCATTGGAGGGAAGAGCCGGGGCGAAGCCCCCTTCGTCGCCGACGTTCGTGCTCAAGCCCTTCTCTTGCAAGAGAGCACGCAGCGCCTGATAGACCTCGACGCCCATACGCAGGCCCTCGGCGAACGAGGGCGCGCCGACAGGAACGATCATGAACTCCTGGAAGTCGGCGGAGCCAGCGGCGTGGACGCCGCCATTCAAGATGTTCAGGAACGGGACAGGCATGGTGCGGGCGTCGGCGCCGCCCAGGTAGCGATAGAGAGGCAGGTCTACGGAGCTTGCCCCGGCCTGGGCGACGGCAAGGGAGGCGCCGAGGACGGCGTTGGCACCAAGGCGCGCCTTGTTCGGCGTCCCGTCGAGCTCGATGAGGGCCTGGTCCACCGCCGCCTGGTCCAGGGCGTCCATCCCCTCCAGCTCCCGAGCGATCTCCCCGTTCACGTGCGCCACGGCCTGGAGGACCCCTTTGCCGCCGTAGCGCCTCTGGTCGCCGTCGCGGAGCTCCCGGGCCTCGTGGCGGCCTGTGCTGGCCCCCGAAGGGACGGCGGCGGTGCCCAGAGAGCCGTCCTCAAGAAGGACGTCCACCTCCAGCGTGGGGTTGCCTCGGGAGTCCAGGACCTCCCGGGCACGAATATGCTCGATGAAGCTCATGGAGCCCTGCTCCGCGCCCCAGCCTCGTGGGCCATGCGCTCTTCGGCGAGCTCCAAGGCAACGCCGACCTCCTCGGCGGAAATGTCGCGCCCCCCGATGACCGCGATGAGCATGCTCCCCCCCGTTGCTGGGAGCCCATTATAGCATGAGCAGCTTGAGCAGCCTCTCAAAAGCGGAACGGGGGAGTGATGCGCCGCAGTTGCCAGGAGTTGCCCCCCTTTGCGATAATAGGCACAATTACCCCAGCTATTCGAAAGGAGTCATCATGGCCGAACAGATATGGCTCAACGCCCTTCAGGCCGGCAAGGCGGAATGGCACAAGGCCGTCGAGACCTACTGGAAAGACAAGCCCGACCTCTCCTACGCCGACCTCGTGGGGCGCGACTTCAGCGGATGGAACTTCTCCGAGACGAACTTCAAGGGCGCCGACCTCTCCGAGGTCAACTTCAAGGGCGCCGACCTTCGGGCCACCGATTTCACCGACGCCGACCTCCTCCGCGTCAACTTCGCGGGCGCCAACATAGAGGGGGCCGACTTCGGGGGGGCGAGCATCAACGGCGCCAACTTCGGCGGCGCGCCTCTGCCGGACACCACGGTCGTCTCCTACAACGAGAAGCGCCGCCGCGAGCGCGAGGCCGCCCAGAAGAAGCAGCAAGCCAGATAGCGAGGCCGCCGAACGCAAAGGGGGCCAGGACAACTTGTCCTGGCCCCCTTTGGCTGAGGCAGTCCGTTCAAACAGACGCGCTGGGGGACCCGAGAGGTCTCCTCCTTCCGAAGGTCCTCACGCAGCCTTGGCCGGCGCCGGGCGCTC
>JACQUM010000043.1 GCA_016210295.1 Chloroflexota bacterium
GGACGATCTTGGAGTCGGTCTTCTGGACGAGGCTCTGGACAAGCGAGAACCCGGTCGGCACCACCCTCACCTCCTGGAGTCTTTCCTAACCGAAGCGTGAAATATCATCCTTTCCCTACTTGTCCAGCAGCGCTGCCACTCCGGGAAGGGTCTTCCCCTCCAGGAACTCCAGGGAGGCACCTCCCCCCGTGGAGACGTGGGTCATCTGCTCCGCCAGGCCCAGCTCCGCCACCGCCTCCGCCGTCGAGCCACCCCCCACCACCACCGTCGCCACGCGCTGGGCCATCCCCGCCAGGGCCTGGGCGATGGCTTTGGTCCCCTCGGCGAAGGGCGGGTACTCGAAGACGCCCACGGGCCCGTTCCAGACGATGGTACGGCACAAGCACAGGCATCCGATGAAGAGCTCCCGCGTCTCCGGGCCGATGTCCAACACCATCTTGGCGGCAGGGATGTGGTCCACCGAGACCACGGACGGCTCGGCGTCGGCCCTGAGCTCGGCGGCGACCACCACGTCGGTGGGGAGGCGCAGCTTCACTCCCCTCTCCTTCGACGCCTTCATGATGCGTCCGGCCATCTCCGGCCCCCCGGGCTCCAGGAGGCTCTTGCCCACCTCCTTCCCCTGCGCCTTGAGAAAGGCGGCGGCCATCCCTCCGGCCACTAGAAGGTAGTCTGTCCGCGGGACCAGGCTCTCCATCACCGCCATCTTGTCCCCCACCTTCGCTCCTCCCAGCAGAGCCGCCAGGGGCCGAGCGGGATCTTCCAGGACCTCTCCCAGCATCTCGATCTCCTTCTGAAGGAGGAGGCCCGCCACGGCTGGGAGATAGTGGGCCACCCCCTCCGTGGAGGCGTGGGCGCGATGGGCCGTGCCGAAGGCATCGTTCACGTACACATCGGCCAGGGCCGCCAGCGCCCGAGTGAAGGCGGGATCGTTTTTCTCCTCCTCGGGATGGAAGCGCAGGTTCTCCAGAAGCAGGACCTCCCCCTCGCTCAGGTGAGCCACGGCGCTCTCCGCCTCCGGCCCGACGCAGTCGGAGGCGGTTTTCACCCGGCAGCCCAGAAGCTCCTCCAGTCGCGTCGCCACAGGCCCCAGGCGCAGCTCCTCCTGCACCCCCTTCGGGCGGCCGAGATGGGAGCAGAGGACCACCCGGGCGCGCTGTCCCAGCAGAAAGTGGAGAGTGGGCAGCGCCGCGCGGATGCGGGAGTCGTCCGTGATGCGCGTCGTCCCGGGCGCGTAGGGGACGTTGAAGTCCACCCGAACCAGGACCCGCTTCCCCTGAACGGCTATGTCCCGCACCGTCCTCTTCGGCATGCCTGTCCCTCTCTCCGGTCACCCCTTCACTATAGCGGCGCATAGGGACTGTGGAAAAGAGGATGCGATGGTGAGGAGCCGCCCCAGTCTAGGTAGCGCTAAGTCCCTGGCAGGCGCCTGGGAAGACGGCAACGTCACCGGTCCCGCTGCACCAGATAGGCCGCCGTCTCCTCCAGCTCCCGCCTCGCTCTCGACTCCGGCACCGCGTCCCGCAGCAGCCTCAAACCCTCCCGATAGTGCCTCTCGGCGCTGTGGATGCAGAACTCCCGCGCCCCCAACCGGCCCAGCAGGGCAATGCTCTCCTCCACCTCCTTGGGCGAGAGGGCAGGCTTCCTGTAGATCTCGCGCAGGCGATCGCCCTCCGGTCCGTCGCGCGAGAGGCCGTAGACCACGGGCAGGCTTTTTTTCTTCTCCCGGACGTCCGCGCCGATCTCCTTCCCGGTGGCGCCGTCCCCCCACAGGTCAAGGAGGTCGTCGCGCATCTGGTAGGCGAGCCCCAGCTGGAAGCCTGCCGCGCGCAGACGCACACCCGTCTCCCCGATTCCCGCGCCGATCACGGCCCCCGTCTCCAGGGAGCACCCGAAGAGGGCCCCCGTCTTCCGGCCCACCATGTCCTCATACTCCTCGAAGGTGACCGTTTCCCGCGCCTGGAAGGCAATATCCATGTATTGCCCCTCGCAGAGGGCCAGACAGGCCTCGTCGAGGATCCAGGCGCATCGGAGGACGCGCTCCTCGGCCACGACCCTCTCTCGCAGCCTCAGGACGGCGAGGCGGGAGAGGGCATACATGCCGTCTCCCGCGTTGATCGCCTGGGATGTTCCCCAGAGAGCCCAGACCGTGGAGCGACCCCGACGGGTCAGACTCCGGTCCTGGATGTCGTCATGGACGAGAGAGAAGTTGTGCAGTAGCTCCAGGGCAACCGCTCCTGGGATAGCTTGACGCCAATCGCCGCCCACGGTCGTGCAGGTAAGGAGACAAAGCACAGGGCGGACGTATTTCCCAGGAGCCAGCAGGGCGTTCCCCTCCCACCCCAGGTGGTACCGCATCATCTCGTAAAGAGGAGCGGAGCGGTCACGCAAGAGGGCGGACAACTCCTCTTCGATGGCGGAACGGATAGAGACCAGAGAGGCCGGGGTCTCCACTCACCCTCCTCAGGCATTGGCCTACCGGACTTGGGTGGGCCTGCCCTCCTCGGCCTGCTCCATCAGAACGATCTTGCTGACGCGGCGCGCATGCCGTCCGCCGGTCTCAAAGGGAGTGGCGAGGAACTCGTCTACGATGGCCTGCGCGGCCTTGGGCTCGAAGGCGCCGGAGAGGCAGAGCACGTTGGCATCGTTATGCGACCGCGCCAGGTGAGCGTCCTCGACGCTCCCGCAGCGGGCGGCACGGACCCCCCGGACCTTGTTGGCAGCGATGCTGACGCCGATCCCCGTCCCGCAGACCAGTATTCCCCGGTCCACGCTACCCTCGGCGATGAGCTGGCCCACCGCCTTGGCGTAGTCGGGATAGTCCACGGTGTCCCCGTTAGAGCTCCCGACGTCCACCAGCCCGTGGCCAAGCCGCTGCACATGAGGCGCCAGGGCGACTTTCAGAGCGTACCCCCGGTGGTCGTTCCCGATGGCGACGCGCACCGTCTCCTCCCTGCTAGACCCGCTCGACAGCCTTGAGGATCTCCGACATCGGAATGATACCCTCGCGCAGGAGGCGCGGCTCGGGCCCCGTGACGTCCACAATCGTCGAAGCGACCCCCTGCGGGGCAGGGCCGGCATCCATGATGTAATCCACCGAGCTCCCGAGCTGGGCAAAGACCTCCCGCGCCGTGGTGGGAGTGGGCATGCCGCTCTTGTTGGCGCTGGTGCCCGTGATCGCCGCGCCCAGGCCGCGTACCAGACCCTGAGGCACCGGGTGGTCCGGCACCCGCAGGGCGATTGTGTCCGCCGAGCCCGATACCAGGGCTGGCACCGAGGCCGCCCGCCGGACGACCAGGGTGAGTCCTCCTGGCCAGAAGCGCCGAGCTAACTCCCTCGCCACATCGGTCAGGTCGGTGGCGTACTCTTCCATCTGCCTCGGCTCCGCCAGGAGCACCGGCAAGCCTATGTCCGGGGACCGTTCCTTTGCCCGGTAGACGCGGGCCACCGCGTCGGCGTCCAGCACGTTGGCGCCCAAACCGTAGAGGGTGTCTGTGGGGTAGGCCACCAGACCGCCGGACTTCAGGATGATGACGGCGGTGCGGACTTGCTGGTCGAGGCTGGTCTGCTCGGTGGCGCGCTGCATGGCTGTCCTCGGCGGCGGGAGAGCGCTTTCCTTGACCCAGTATAGCATGGATGCTAAGCTGGCAGAGCAGCCAGAGTGCGAGGTCTCTTTTCCCGTGCCCTCGCGCCGGAGGCCGAACCAAGGAGTGCTCTCTTGGCCCAGGAGAAGACACCCTCCAGTTCCCATCGCATAGCCGCCAGCGACGATCTCGAGGTCTCTGCCTACCTGGAGATCGCCAGGGGGGAGAGAGA
>JACQUM010000044.1 GCA_016210295.1 Chloroflexota bacterium
CCTCCATCTCCACCCCCGTCGGGGCCGTGGTCCGCACGGTCGCCTCTATCTCGATGGAGGACTTGGCCATGTTGGGCGTCAGCTCCACGCCGACGTACGTGAGAGGGAGAGGGTGGCAGAGAGGGATCAGCTCCGGCGTCCGCTTGGCGGCCATGATCCCGGCGATGCGAGCCGTGGAGAGCACGTCGCCCTTGGGCGTCCTGCTCTCCACGACGGCCCTCAAGGTTTCTGAGGACATCGCCACCCGCGCGCGGGCGACAGCTTCCCGTTGCGTGGCAACCTTTCCTCCCACGTCCACCATCTGCGGGCCCTTTTTTGGATCTATGTGACTCAAACTGCTCATCGCGCCTCTCTGGTCGTGACCGCGCCTTGTCCCCGGCGCGTCCGCCACACTGGAAGTCTACACGAGCAGGGCCTATCATGAATCGGGCGACGAGGGAAGGAGGTCCGCATTGCCCGGCTGGCGCGGCCGTGTGCGTGGCGATCCTCTTCCCTGGCTTCTGGAGCCGGACGAGGCCCAGCCGGGACCCCGCTACTTCGCTTTGCGGGACGTCGTCGGTCTTGCGCCCGATGACCCCATCTTGGCTGAGGCTCGTGCTGCTATCATGGCGTCGGGCCCAGTCCCTACCATCCTCTCTGCTCAGGAGCCTGAAGGCTTTTGGGTGAAGGCCGGTCCCAGCTACGACCCCAAATACCGCGCAACCGTTTGGCAGGTTAGTTTTCTTGCTCAGCTCGGCGCGGACGGCGACACACCACGGGTACGAGCGGCCTGTGACTACATTCTTTCTCACGCCGTGGAGCGGAACTGGGGCTTTTCCGCCAACGCCAAGCCGACCGGTTTCATTCACTGCCTCAGTGGAAACCTGGCGGCGGCGCTCATGGACCTGGGGTGCTGGGAGGACGTGAGACTTCGGGCGGCGGTGGAATGGGAAGCCCGCGCCATCCTGGGGGAGGGCATCGCCAGCGCCGAGGTGCCCGACGCCAGTCCTCGCTACTATAAGTCGGGGACATCCGGGCCCTTGTTCGCCTGCGCCGCCAACGGCGGCCTCCCTTGCGGCTGGGGGGCCGTGAAGGCGCTGGCGGCCCTGACGAGGGTGCCCTCTCAGCAGCGCTCGCCTTTGGTGCAGCGGGCCATCGCCACAGGCGCGTCCTTCCTACTCGGCAAGGACCCCGCCGTGGCCGACTACCCCTTCGCCTATGGCAACCGCCCCTCCTCGAGCTGGTTCAGGCTGGGTTTCCCCCACGGGTATGTGGCGGACGTCCTGGAGAACGTGCAGGCCCTCGTCGCTGCGGGCCATGGGCGCGACCCGCGTCTACGCGACGCCTTGGCGTTGATCGAGGGAAAGCAGGACTCCCAGGGCCACTGGAAGCTTGAGTACACCTACAACGGGAAGACCTGGGTGGACATCGAGACGAAGGGGCAGCCCAGCAAGTGGGTGACCCTGAGGGCGCTTCGAGCTTTGCGGGGCGTGTACGGGGATTGAGCGGCGCTGCTACCCGCCGATTCTGTACATCTCCACCTTGGAGCCGGGACGTTGTCGCAGCGCCGCCGTCTCTGCGGTCCGCTCCTCGGAGTAGCGGTCGGTGCGCGCCCCCCAGACGCGGGTGATGATGGCTTCTAGCTCCGCGTCGGTATCTCCGGCGCGCATGGGGCCGCGCAGGTCGCGCCCGTCGCCGGCAAAGAGGCAGGTGTAGAGCTTCCCGTCGGTGGAGAGCCGGGCACGGGTGCAGTCGGAGCAGAAGGGTTCGCTGACCGAGGAGATGAACCCGATCTCCCCCGAGCCGTCGGCGTAGCGGTAGCGGTCCGCCACCTCGCCGCGATAGTTCTTCCCCGCGGGCTCGATGGGCATCTCGGCGTTGATGCGCTCCGCCATCTCGCGGGAAGGAACGACCTGCTCCAGCTTCCAGCCGTTCACCGTCCCCACGTCCATGTACTCGATGAAGCGGACCACCTTGTCCGTCCCCTTGAAGCGGCGGGCTGTCTCCACGGCGGTGTGGTCGTTCAGGCCGCGCACGACGACGGTGTTGATCTTGATGGGCCCCAGTCCGGCCTCCTCGGCGGCGCGGATCCCCTGGAGGACACGCTCGGCGCCGAAGCCGCGACCGTTCATTTCGCCGAAGACGTGGTCGTCCAGGCTGTCCAGGCTCACGGTCACGCGCTTGAGCCCGGCCTCCTTGAGCGGACGGGCCATCTGGGCGAGGAGGTAGCCGTTGGTGGTGAGGGAGAGGTCTTCGACGCCTGTGATGGCGGCGAGCATGGCCACCAGCTTGGGCAGGTCGGCGCGAAGCAGCGGCTCGCCGCCGGTGAGACGTATTTTGGTGACTCCCAGGCGCACGAAGATGCGGGCGAGACGCACGATCTCCTCGAAGGATAGAATCTGGTCGCGGGGGAGGAACTCGTACCGTTCCCCGAAGACCTCGGCGGGCATGCAGTAGCGGCAGCGGAAATTGCAGCGGTCGGTGACGGAGATGCGCAGGTCTCTCAACGGCCTGCGGAACTGGTCTTGAAGCATCTACCGGGCTCCCTCTCGGGCGGCGATCCTTTGCAGGAGACGCCTGGCTTTCCGCGCCGCAGCGCCCCGATGGCTGACCTTGTTCTTGGCCTCCGGCGGCAGCTCGGCCAGGGTTGCGTGGAGTTCCGGGATGAGGAAGACGGGGTCGTAGCCGAACCCTCCCTTGCCTCGGGGCTCCAGGGCGATGGCGCCGCGCCGCTCTCCTCTCATGTGGAACACCTTTCCTTCAGGGGCGGCCACCGCGATGACACAGCGAAAGGTGGCCCCGCGTTCCTCCGAAGGTACCTGTTCCATTCTACGCAAAAGGTACGCTACGCGCATGGGGTCGGTAGCGTCGGGGCCAGCGTAGCGGGCGGTGTGAACGCCAGGCTCTCCACTCAGGGCGTCGACGAAGAGGCCGGAGTCGTCTGCGAGGGCGAGGAGACCGCTAGCCTGGGCGAAGGCCCGCGCCTTGAGGCCGGCGTTCTCCTCCAGGGTCTTCCCGGTCTCCTCCACCTCTAGGACGAGGCCCTCCTGGGCCGGCGTGGTCACCTCGAGGGGCAGGCCAGCGAGGAGGGCCTGGTACTCGGCGATCTTGCCGCGGTTGTTCGTCGCGAGGAGGAGCTTCACCCCGGCGGCGCGTTTACCCCTTCGCAGCGACCTTGTTGCCCTTGCGAGCGCTGCCGTTCGCCTTGACTTGGCCGTCGCGGAAGGCGAACTGGCCCAGCAGGCCGGTGACGGTGTCCCGGAAGCCGCTGTACTCCAGCTCGTGGTACGGGAGCATGGCGGCGCCGGACCAGCCCTGGTCCCGCATGGCCAGGGCCTTCAGCTGGGCCTTGGCCCGCACCTCGTCCCACGCGGGGTTGTCGAAGAAGTCGATGAAGGAATCGGAGAAGCGGCCGTCGGCGTCTATGGAGAAGCCGGTGGCGGAGACGAGGGGCAGGCAGTAGGTGCCGGTGACGGCGGTGTTGATGGGGACGGGCATGAGAGGCATCACGTGGGAGCCCCGGGCGTCCCCACCCACGTAATGGGCCTTGGTGAAGGGGGAGACGATCTCCTCGGGGGCGGGGAAGATCCCCTGGTTGCGCACCAGGGCCACGGGGTCGTCCTTGCCAGTGTAGGTCCCCGCGATGTTGTGGAGGCGCGTCGCGGAGATGGCGGCGGCGGGCTCGTCGTAGGTCCGAGAGGTGATGGTGTCGATGGCGAAACGCTCGTTGTCCCGGAGCAGCATGGAGATCTTGTAGTAGTCCTCGGGGGCGTTCAGGGAGATCAGGCTGTCCCCCTGGGCGTTGTCCATGTCGATGATGTGGAAGGTGAAGCCTTTGATCAACTTGGGCAGCATGAGGCCGGCGCAGTACATGGGATCGGCGAAGGCTAGGAAGAGAGGCAGGTTGTAGGCTCCCGGGCCGCACTTGTCGGCGGCGAACATCATGAAGGACTCCGCCGGGCGCACCTTGTTGGTCTTGACGACATCGTGGTTGAACTCCAACTCCGCTACCGCCGGGCCGGCGCCCCTGATGTTTCCGGAAGGGGCGTCCTTAAGGAGGTCCTGGCCCGCGCCGTAGAGACCGTACTTGGCGGCGATGCCTGCGGCCTTGAGGAAAGTGTTCCAGGCGAACTGGTGGACGTCGAAGTCGCCCGGTCCGCGCGTGTGAGTCACCAGCAGGGCGATGTCGTCGCCGGTGTGGGAGACGGAGCCATCTATGAGCAGCCCCTTCCTGATTGCTTCCTTCACTGCGGCCTCGGAGGCCGCGAGCATGTGCCGGGACGGCTTGGTGTGGCCACCAATGGACCCGACATCGGCTTTCAGAATGGATACGGTGAGCTTCATCGCTGTTCCCCCCTTCGTGAAGCGTTGGTGGTCCCTCTGCCCATGTCGAGCCGTCGCGTGGCCCTGCGCTGACACGCAGGAGACCATCGTCACTATAAACCGTGCGCTTGCGGCCCGTCAACCTTCTGCGGGCCTCTTCTTCGGGCTGAGGAGCCGTGGCCGTTGCTATAATGGCTCCGTCGGCGAGGTTTCGGATGAAGATTTACACCAGGCGGGGCGACGCAGGAGAGACCGGGCTCCTGTACGGAGGGCGGGTCAAGAAGACCCATCCCCGGACAGAGGCCTATGGGACGGTGGACGAAGCCGTCTCCGCTCTCGGCTTCGCCCGAGCCCACTCCCAGGACGAGCGCGTCCGTCAGATAGTGAAGAGAGTCCAGACGGAGCTCTTCGTCGTCGCCTCGGAGCTGGCCACCGACGACGCCTACTACGATCGCCTCCTGAAACATTTCAAGCCCGTGGCGCCGGATATGGTGACCCAGTTGGAGCGGTACATCGACGAGCTGACCGCGCAGGTCGAGATGCCCCGCGCCTTCATCGTCCCTGGTGCCTCCGTGGCCTCCGCAGCGCTCGACGTGGCCCGGGCCGTGATCCGGCGCGCCGAGCGGAAGACTGTCGCTCTCCAGGAGGCGGGGATGCTCCGCAACCCCGAGGTCCTCCGTTACGTGAACCGCTTGGCTGACCTGCTCTTCGTTCTCGCCAGGTACGAAGACCGGCGCCTCCCACAGGAGCTCCTGACGGGAGATGGATAGAAAGCGCCTCTTAGGTATCATCTTCGCAGCCGGCATGGCCCTTATCATCGGCTTCGGGACTTGTCTCCCCTTCGCCGACCAGCTTCTCGCTCCTCCTACCCCCACGCCGAGCCCGGAGGCGACGCCTCAGGCCACAACGCCGCCGCCTCTAGACCGCGTGGCTTTTCGGACGACGGACGGGGTCCTTCTGGAAGGGCGTCTGTACGACGGCGGAGGCATGACGGGAGTCGTCCTTGCCCACATGTTTCCTGCGGACCAGGAGAGCTGGGCGCCCTTCGCCGAGACGCTGAAGGCGCGGGGATACAAAGCTTTGATCTTCAATTTCCGTGGCTACGGCCGCTCTGGGGGGAACCGCCAGGTCAGCCAGATCGACAAGGATGTGGAGGGGGCCATCGCCTACCTGCGAGGACAGGGCATCCATCGGATCTTTGTGGTCGGGGCCAGCATGGGCGGGACGGCCTCCGTCATCGCCGGCAACCGGCAGGAGGTGGCCGGAGTGGTCACCCTCTCCTCGCCGCGCATCTTTCAGGGCCTCGACGCCACCCAGGCAGGGATGGGGCTCAAGGTACCCGGCCTCTTCGTCGCCGCTGAGGACGATGGCCAGGCGCCGGTGGATGCCCGGTGGTTCCAGGGCAACGCCGCCGGGCCCGCCCGCGCCCTCGTCGTCTCGGGAGACGCCCACGGGACCAACATCTTCGGCGCCCCCACGGGCGACCAGGCGCGGGAGAGCCTTCTTTCGTTCCTGGAGGACCCTGTCAAGGCTGTTGGCGGAGGCGGCTGATGGCCGGCCTGTGCGTCGCCATCATCGACTACGGGGCGGGCAACCTGCGCTCGGTGGCCAAGGCCATGGAGCGCCTGGGACACGTGCCTGTAGTCACATCCGATCCCAAGGTGGTCCGCGGCTCGGACGTCGTGGTCTTCCCGGGACAGGGGATCGCTGGCCCCGCCATGGAGCGCCTCCGGGTCGATGGCCTCGTGACGGCGCTGAAGGAGGCTGTGGCCGCCGGCCACCCTCTCTTCGGCGTCTGCCTGGGGCTCCAGCTCCTCTTCGACATGAGCGAGGAGGGGGACACGCCGTGCCTGGGCATCCTGCCGGGCCGCGTCGTCCGCTTCTCGCGGGACCTCAAGGTCCCCCACATGGGCTGGAACTCCGTCCGGCAGCGAACGGAGCACCCCATCTTCCCGGGCGTCCCGGACGGGGCCCAGTTCTACTTCGTCCACAGCTACTATCCTGTCCTGGAGGACCCTAGCGTCGTTCTGGGGGAGACGGAGTACGGGGTGACCTTCGCCAGCGTGGTGGGCCGGGGCAACCTGGTGGCGACCCAGTTCCATCCCGAGAAGAGCGGCGAGGCGGGGCTTCTCCTCTACCAGAACTTCTTCCGCATGGTCAAGGGAGAGGCAGGGTAGGGAGCGGGGGAGCCCTGTGGAAGTCATCCCCGCCATAGACATCCGCGACGGCAACGTGGTCCGCCTGACCCAGGGCGACTACGCCCGCGAGACGGTGTATGCCAACGATCCCGTCTTGGTCGCTTACGACTGGGCGCTCTTGGGCGCTCCGTGGCTGCATGTGGTGGACCTGGACGGGGCCCGGGAGGGCCATCCGGTCAACGACGCCGTCCTCGCAGAGATCGTGCGGGCGGTGCCCGTCCCCGTCCAGGCGGGCGGAGGCATCCGCACGCTGGAGGCGATAGGGAAGCTCCTGGGCCTGGGCGTCCAAAGGGTGGTGCTGGGGACGGTGGCCGTGGAGCAGCCTGAGCTGGTCGCCGAGGCGTGCAGGCGCTATGGCGACGCAGTGGTCGTGGGGATCGACGCCCGCGACGGCCTGGTGGCGGTGCGGGGCTGGCGCGACAAGACCTCGTGGAGCGCGGCGGATCTGATGGCGGAGATGGAGGCCGTGGGGGTTCGCCGCTTCATCTACACCGACGTGGCCCGCGACGGGACCCTGGAGGGGCCGAACCTCCGCGCTCTGAGGGCGATCTTGAAGAAGGCGACGAAGCCCGTCATCGCCTCGGGAGGCGTCTCGGGCCTGGAGGACATCCGCCGCCTCGCTGCCCTCCCCCTGGAGGGAGTCCTGGTGGGGAAGGCCCTCTACACCGGCGCCCTGGACCTGCGGGAGGCGCTGGCCGCCGCTCATGGGGAGCACGCCGAAGGGTGAGCGAAGCGATACCTGCGCTATTTTTGGGCGGGGTGGCAGGGATTGGGGGGGGTGAGGCACCTTGAGCGGGGCAACGTCTGCAAGGGCTACAGTGACAAGGCTGTGGTATGGTTTGAATTGGTCGTGGGCGAGGTCTCTAGCATAGGAGCAATTGCATGAAAATAGGAGTACAACGGGCAGTTCAAAGAGACGTGACCTTGTACATAGGGAAGATCAGTGTTGCTACCCTATTAGAGAAATGCGTGATTACGGAATGGGACCCCAACCTGGGGTGGGATTTGAGTCACCAAGGATACCAAAGGGCACCGGTGGAGAAGCACTACAAGAGGATCGCCCAATTCCTGGCTATGGGAGACCCACTGTTGCCAACCGCTGCCTTGTTGAGTGCAAGAGAAGCGGATTATGGTCAGCTGAGTTTCGAAGTTGTACCTGGGACCGAATTCGGTTACATCGATGTCCCTGACGGGCGGCAACTTTTTATTGTCGATTATCAGCATCGTTTTCGAGCATTCCGAACCGCTATTCAAGAAATGAAGAAAGAGGCGTTGCGAGACTTTCAAGTTCCGTTCGTATTGATGGCGAATGCAGACAGATACGAGGAGATGCGCCAATTCTATCTGATAAACGATAAGCAGCGCCGCGTTGACACAGATTTGGCTCTGGCCCTGATGATGACCATGGCTGGAGCAGCCGTCCCGGCGGAACTCGCTAATCTGGCCGGCCCAGGAAAGAGATATAGAATACGGGCGACGCGTCTTACTTTTAGAATCGCGGCTCAACCTACGGGCTGCTGGTCAGGAAGGATTGCGGAGCCTAATAATCCAAGGCCAACGGACGTAGCTTCCTTGAAGTCATTTACGGATTCTTTGAGGCCAGTCATAAGTAACCGCTCTCCGGTGCACAGCCGCAGCGATGATGAGTTAGTTCGAATCATAAGTGACTACTGGGAAGGCATTAAGCTCGTTATGCCTAATGCGTTTCGCAGCCCGCAGGGCTTTGCAATCCAGAAAACGCCTGGCCTGTTTGCCATGCATCGGGTTGCTGCGAAGAAGGTTTTCTCTATCTGCTCGCTAGATAGGGACTTTTCGCCTCAACATGTGGCCCAGATACTTCAACCGGCAGTCGTTGACTACCTGAACGACAGCTTTTTTAAAACCGGCGGAAGGGTTGGCGCCTACGGAGGTGCAGGAGGACAGAAGGCGTTGGCGCAAGAGATAATTGCGAAACTTTAGTCGAGCCTGGCTAGCTTTTCACGGCCATGCCATGAGTTTACCTGTAAGATCGAGAGGGCTTTTGCAAACCTAAGACTGTGGGGAGCGTCAGGGGGCGTTTCCCCTCGAGGCTATTTCGGCTCTCCACTGCCGCGCCTCGCTAGACCGCGCCCGTCCTAATGGCCTGGGCCAGAAGAAGCACTCCCACCACGAGCAGAACCGCGCCCATGAGCCCCAGCAGCCCTCGGCGGCTCAGGGTCTCGGTCAGCCGCACGCCGTAGACTGTGCCCGCGACGGCCGTGACGCCCATGAGCACCAGCAGAGGATAGTCCACGAGGCCGAAGGCGGCGTGGCCCAGCCAGCCTGCTATGCCCAACGCGGTGCCGATGGCCAGGTTCGTCCCCGCGGCCACTCGCGGGTCCATGTGCAGGATCAGGATCAGGGCGGGGAGCCTCAGCGTGCCCAGGACGAGCCCCACCGCTCCGCCCAGGAGGCCGATGCCGAGCCCCGCCGTAGCCTCGAAGACCCCTTCTCTTGCGCCCCAGCCCTGACCTGGTGCGCTTCCTTGTTGGCTCACGATTGGACTTCCCGACGCGCCTCGGAGGGCCCGCAGGCCCAGCTCGATGCCCTGCCAGACGACAAGGCCGCCTGCCAGCCCGATAAGCAGGGCCTCCGGCGCGACGCCGGCGAGCAGGCCGCCGACGAGCGCACCGGCCGTCGCGGGCGCCCCTTGGACAAGGAGCGCCGCCCAGTCCACGCGTCTCCTCCTCAGGTGCCCCACCGCGCCCGTGGCCGACGCCACGGTGCTGACCAGGATGTTCGTCCCCCCGGCCACGGCGGGGGGCATCCCTGTCAGGAGCATGAAGGGCAGGCGCATGGTCCCCAGGGCCAGTCCTGCCGCTCCTCCCAGGATGCCGACGGCGAAGGAGAGCACGGAGAGGGCGACGGCCTGCCAGAGCAAAACGTCCGAGGCCAGACCGAAGGCGCTGAGCGGCTCCGTCATGGGGACATTCTAGCCGATGCTCTAGCTGGTAGAATGGGGGAAAGGGAGAGCCATGCTGTCCAAGCGCATCATCCCCTGCCTGGACGTGGACGCCGGCCGGGTGGTCACGGGCGTCAGCTTCGTCAACTTGCGCGACGCCGGCGACCCGGCGGAGCTGGCAGCGGCCTACAACCGCGATGGCGTGGACGAGGTCGACTTCCTCGACATCACCTCCTCGGCCGATAACCGCGATCTCAAC
>JACQUM010000049.1 GCA_016210295.1 Chloroflexota bacterium
CTACGCCTTGCGGCACATGATCCTAAGTCATGCTCGTCTAACACATCCGACACTTCCCCAAAAAACATTCGAGTGACCCGCAGAGGACTTGAACATCAAACACGCTGATAAAGAGTCAGCTGCTCTGCCAGGTTGAGCTAGCGGGCCAGTCTTCGCGCCATTATACCCCAAACGGCGGCACGTCTTACCTGGGAGCAAAATCCCCCGAATCATCGGGAGAAGACCTCCCTAGAGGTGCCTGCCGTTTCTTCCCCTTTTGCGGGCTCGAGACGGCCCCCAGGGGCGGAGGCTACCATAGGAGCCGTGGGGCGTCAAGCGTTCCTGGAATATATTTGCCCTATGCCTCAAGGCGCCCCTCTTCTATGGCTGCGCGATGCGTTGCCCTGCCTGCAAGAAGATCTCTAGCGTCCCTGGAAGAGGGGCTCTCTCTTTTCGCGGAAGGCGCGTGGACCTTCCTTCGAATCCTCCGAGAGGCCGGCGTATTTCTGGTGGTACAGCTCCATCTCGAGCTGGCTCCCGAATGTTCCCTCCAGGCCTCGATAGAGCTCTCGCCGGATCAGTTGGAGGGCAATGGGGGCGCCCCTGGCCAGGGTGCGGGCCATCTCACCCGTGGCCTCGGCCAGTTGCTCCGGGGGGACGACCTTGTTGACCAGTCCCATCTGGGCGGCCTCCTGCGCATCCACGACGCGGCCGGTGTAGAGGATATCCGCCGCCCTGGCGAGCCCGATGATCCGCGGCAGGAAGAAGGTCATGCAGGCCTCGGGGACCAGGCTGATGCGGGAGAAAGCAGTGGCAAACTTGGCGGCCGTGGAGGCGATGCGGATGTCGCAGGAGACGGCCATGGCCATCCCCAGGCCGGCCGCCGCTCCGTTCACCGAGGCCAGGGTGGGCTTGGGCAGGTCCCACATGATGCGGGCGAAGGCCTCCTGGAAGGAGTCCCGCGGGAGGAGGTTCCGAGGCCCTTCGCTGCCTGTGCTCTCGGAGGAGATGTCCGCCCCGGCGCAGAAGCCTCGGGTGCCCGCCCCGGCGAAGACGACAACGCGGACGGCGTCGTCCTGGTTGGCGTCCCGGAGGGCGTCCAGGATCTCATGGCGCATGAGCTGCGTGATCGCGTTCAGCTTCTCCGGCCTGTTGAAGGTGATGGTGGCGATGCCGTCGGCCTTCTCGTAGATGATGTCCTTGTACGCCATTGTTCCCCCCTGTCTGGATATTCCCCCTGCGAGGTCGCTCAATTATAGTCGAGTCGGTAGAGGCAAACAACGCCCCGGCTGTGCACTGCGCAGGGAGGGGGAAGCTGCCGCTCCTAGCGGACCAGATTCGTCTTGAAGAACTCCAGGACCCGCTTCCAGGAGTCTTCCGCGGCCTGCCTGTGATAGACGGTCCCCCTATCGTTGAAGAAGGAGTGCTGGGCGCCCGGATAAACGTGCACCTCGCCGTTCTTCCGCCGCCGCTTCATCTCCGCCTCTAGCTCCTTAGCCCTGCTCTCCTCGTCGCTCCCGTAGAAGGCCAGGACCGGGCACCGGACCTTCTCCAGCTCTTCCAGAGGGCTGGGGAGCCCGCCGTAGTAGACGACGCTGGCATCCACCTGTGGGCTCCGGCATGCGGCCAGCAGGGAAAGGCCGCCGCCCATGCAATAGCCGATGACGCCTATCTTGCCACTGGCGTTGGGGAGGCCCTGCAGGTGCTCGACGGCGTTGGTCACCTCCTTGATGGCCCGGCTCCTGTCCAGCTGCATCACGAGCTTCTGGGCGTCGGAGGGCTCGTTGGCCACCTGCCCGTGGTAAAGGTCGGGAGCGAGGGCGTCGTACCCCTCCCGGGCAAAGCGCTGGGCGATGTCCTTGATGTTCTCGTTGATACCCCACCACTCCTGGATGACGACGACCCCCGGGTGCGGTTCGGGAAGGTCCGGGCGCGCCAGGACTCCCGTCGCCTGCTGGCCGTTGCCCTTGTAATATATTTTTCTGGTGTTGACCTCCGGAGCCATGATTGTCCTCCCTTATCGACGCGTTCTAACTGGTAGAACGATCTCTGTGCCGTCCATAATAGCCGGGGGCCCCGCCGTTGCCAACCAGGTTGTCAGACATGACCGACGCAGAGGGGAAGGACGACGTCAGGGACGCTGGGCCTTTCCTCCTGGTGCAGCCGCTTCCCTTTCTCTTGTCCGCAATGAGCAGAAACGATAGACTGACTGCACCTTCGACGGAGGAAGTGCGGCGGATGGCGCTGGAGAGCTTCGCGGCAGTCACGGAGCGGCTGCGCTCCAACATCGACTCGGTCATGGTCGGCAAGGCCTCGGTGATCGAGATGATGCTCGTCGCCCTCCTCTCCGAGGGCCACGTGCTCATCGAGGACGTGCCGGGCATCGGCAAGACCACTCTGGCCAAGGCCATCGCCCGCTCCCTCGGCTGCACGTTCGGCAGAATCCAGTTCACGCCTGATTTGATGCCGGCCGACATCGTCGGCACCAACGTCTTCAATCAGAGGACAGGGGAGTTCGAGCTGCGCCCAGGCCGGCTCTTCGCCCAGATCGTCCTGGCCGACGAGGTGAACCGGGCGACTCCCCGGACGCAGTCGGCTCTTCTGGAGGCGATGCAGGAAAACCAGGTGACCATCGAGGGCACCACGCTCCCCCTTCCGCGGCCCTTCGTGGTCCTGGCCACCCAGAACCCCATCGAGCTAGAGGGGACCTTCCCCTTGCCCGAGGCCCAGATCGATCGCTTCCTCGTACGCGTGCGCCTCGGCTATCCAACGGCCGAAGAGGAAGGAGAGCTCCTCCTCCGCTTCAGCGGGCGAGACCCCCTGGCCGAACTCCAGCCTGTCGTGACGGCAGAGGAGCTTCTGGCGATGACGGAGGAGGTGAACGGCGTCGATGTGGAGCCCTCTCTCCGGGACTACATCGTCGCCCTGGCTCAGGCGACCCGGTCTCACCCTGCGCTGGAGTTGGGGGCCAGCCCCCGTGCTACCCTCGCTCTTTACCGCACGGCCCAGGCGCTGGCGGCCCTTCGGGGGAGGCGCTACGTGGTCCCCGATGACGTGAAGTACCTTCTTCCCTTCGTCTTCGCCCATCGGATGATCCTGACGCCCCAGACGCGCTTGAGAGGCTTGACGGCCGAAGACGTATTGGCCGAGGTCGCGCGAAACGTGCCTGTGCCCGTCGCCAAGCCGGCCCGGGCCTAGTCTCGGTATCAATCCGAAGCGGTAAAATTGTGCTGGCTTCTCACCCTTGGGCTCCAATGACGGGCAAGCTTTCCGATGGCAAGACAGGCTGGGTAAAGGCCTTTAGCGGGCTGATGAAAAACACTCTTCGACCATCCCCCTGCCCCTTCGACTTTGCTCAGGGCAGGCTCCGGGGCTTCGCCCTCCGGACTCCCCTTTTTCGGCACCCTGTTAGGTCTCTATGGTCACGATAACTTCGAGCTGGCTTCTGGGGTTCGGGTTTCTCTTTGTCCTCGGCCTGGCCACAGGACGACCCCTCTTGGTGGCACTGGGTGCCATCGTGGTCCTCACCTGGTGTGTTTCCTGGGGGTGGAACCGCTTGGCGCTTCATCGTGTCGTCTTTCATCGGAGCTTCTCAACGCGTCGAGCCTTCGTCGGGGAAACCGTCGAAGTCCACGTGCACGTCGAGAACCGCAAGGCGGTGCCACTGCCGTGGCTCTTGGTAGAGGACACCTTCCCAACGGGAGGTAAGCTGCTTCTGCGTGGCGAACAGCGCATCTACTCCATCAGTCACGCGACGTCCATCGCCAGTCACCAGAGGTTGAGTTGGGGCCACACGCTGGAATGTCGGGAGCGGGGCATCTATCGTTTCGGTCCCGCCGAGGTCCGCAGCGGGGACATCTTCGGCTTCTTCACCTCCCCGCGGGCAGAGACTGGGATCGACTCTCTCATCATCTACCCCCGCACCGTTCCCCTGCCGGCTCTCGGGCTCCCGCCCCAGCGGCCCTTCGGCGAAGTCCGCGGCGGGCCGCGTTACCACGAGGACCCGGCGTGGTTCGTCGGCCTTCGAGAGTACCAGCCCCAGGACTCCGGCCGCCGCATCGACTGGAAGGCGACCGCTCGACGGGGAGCCCTTCAGGTCCGCATGTTCGAACCCACTGTCTCGCCGTCGTTGATGGTGCTCCTCAGCGTCGAGACCCTGGCCCCCAAGGAAGCGGTCTTCGGCTACTCGCCGCCTTTGCTGGAGCAGGCGGTGGTCGCGGCGGCATCGGTCAGTCGCTGGGCCTTGGAGCACCGGTACAGCGTCGGTTTCCTCACCAACGGGACGTCCCCCGTCTCTCAGGAGGCTATTCGGATCCTCCCCAGTCGCAACCCGAAACAACTGGTCGTTCTTCTGGAGGGGATGGCGGTGGTCGGGCCTCTCTACAACCATTCGATGGCGGAGACGCTCTGGCGGGAGGCCCATCGTCTCCCCCTGGGTGCCACCCTGGTCCTCGTCGCCGCCTATGTCTCCGAGGAATTGGCGGATACCTTCCAAGAGCTCCAGGGGGAAGGGCACCGCATCACGCTCTTGTGGGTCGGCGAGACGCCTCTGGAACGGGAGTTGCCAGGAGTAAGAGTGCACGACGTCGGTGGCCACCTGGCACGGCTGGAAAAGGACGCCCCCTTCTTGCGCCCCGTGCCCCTCTCGGAAGTAGCCCGTGGGAGGACGTAGGCACATGCTCTGGCAGAAACGCTCCCTAGAGGCGGCCCTGATCGTCACGGAGGTGGCGTGGCTCTCGGTCGTCGCCGCGCTGCTGGGCGTGTTCTTCGGACTGGGCGGCAGCCCGCTCCCCCTTTGGGCTCTCCTCCTGCTCTCTGGTGTGGGCTTCCTGACCGTACGGGCGCTGTATTCTCTCGCCTTCCCGCCTGTGGCCGGGGGTGTGGCGGCGGTGGTCGCGGGCATCGGCGTCGCGTATGTGAGCGTCGCATTGGTGAGTGAGAGCGGCTCGATGGACCTGGCCTGGCCGGGAGCGCTGAGCCGCGGCTGGGAGGCCGCCCGCGTTCCCGTCGTGAGCGGCGTCCTCGCCTTTGTCCTCTGGTGGAGCGGGGCGCGTGCGGGCCAGAGCGATACTCCTGCCAACGCCCTCGCCCGCTCCTTCAACTTCGGTATCGGTATCGTCGTCCTGGGTGCCTTGGCGGAGAGCTTCCTGCCGATTGTCTTGAGGACGGACATCGCTCTTTTCCTCTTCTTCGGCGCGAGCCTGACTGGCTTCGCTCTCTCCCAGATGAGCGTGCTAGCGCCCGTCCAGGCTCTCCACACCTCTGTGTGGCCGCGCGCCCTCGGGACGACCCTCGGCGCGGTGCTGGGCGGAAGCGCCTTGCTGGCTCTAGCGGTAGGGGGAAGCCTCGGCCAGACAGCGCAGGCCGCCCTCGGAGCCGGCCTGGCGCTTGTCGAAGCGGTGACCCGCCCAATCTTCTTCCTTTTCGGCTACGTGGCCCAGATCACCATCGAGCTGGTGAGAGCGCTTCTGGCCCTGTTCGGCGCCGGTCAGCGCGAGGTGGAGTTCAACCTGTACACACCGGATTACTCCAACGCGCCACGGGGCAACGAGTGGGCACAGGCCCTCCCCGACTGGCTTCTCCCCTTGGCAGGGTGGACGCTGGGGGCGCTCGTGGCGGGAGGGATCGTCTTCGTGCTGGTCCGGATGCTGGTCCTCCGTCCGCGGACCACGGAGCGCGAGCCCCAGGAGGAACGGGAGGCCCTGGCGAGCGAGGGGACTCTGGGAGATGAGCTTTCCTTCTTGATAGATGACGTGCTGAGCCGGCTCCGGAGGCGTCCCCCTGCCGGTCGGCCGCACTTGGACCTGGATGCCAAGGACCCCTTGTCCCTTCCCCTGGGCCTTTACTACGTTCTGCTGACCCTGGGAGAACGTCTGGGTTTACAGCGGCAGCCGTGGGCGACACCTCAGGAGTTTTCTCCCGTCCTGGCAGGCCGCCTTCCTCCGGAAGAGGTCGCGGTGCTGACGGCGGCTTTCGTCCGCGCGCGCTATGGCCAGATTCCCCCCGACGGAGAGGAGGCCGCCCGCCTCAGGGCAGCGTGGGAGCGCATCTGGGCAACGACCGGAGAAACGAAAGGTGGAGGCCCCTCGTAGAAAGGGCCTCCACCTTGGCGTGCGGTCCCTTCTTTTCGCTATCGTCGCCCGGCGGCGAGGCGCATTTCCCGCACACGCTGCCCCATGATTTTCTCCACGCCCTGGGGCCACTTGCGCTTCTTGGCGTCCACCACCGGGTTGGAGAATTTCCCCACCCCCTCGATCTCGATCTCGCCGATGTCCCTGTCCTGGAGGGGGCCAAGGCCCTGGTGGTTTGTCCCGCACATGAAGAGGTCACCCACCTTGAGGGTCATGATGGCGGACATGACTTCAATGAGCTCTGGGATGCGGTGCTCCATGTCGCTGGTGTTGTAGTCCTGGCGTAGCTGCCCGTTGACCCGATACTTGACACTCAGCTTGTGAGGGTCTCGGACCTCGTCGGCCGTGGTGATGGCTGGGCCGATGGGGTTGAAAGTATCGAAGGACTTACCGAAGTTCCCCGGAAGAGCAGGCCCCGCGCCGACCATCGCGACCATGTCGGGGTTGGGGGGCCCGCCGCCGACGCCGGCGACGGGAGAGCGCGCCGAGACATCGATCCCCGCGACATAGCCAAAGACGTAGTCCATGGCCTGGGCCGCCGGGACGTTCTTCGCGTCCTTGCCGATGACGAAGGCGAGCTCCGCCTCGTGATGGAAGATGCGTGGCTCAAAGGAGGGGAACACAACCGTATCGCCTGGGCCGCAGATGGCCTCCGGCGACTTGAAGAAAACGCCCATCGGTCTCGGCGGCTCCACGGGGACCCCCTCCATGAAGTTGGCCTGACCCATGAGGATCTTGCCCGGCCGGGGCAAAGGCGCCCGCAGGCGAACGTCGCTCAGAGGGATGACTTTCCCTCGCTCGGCCAGCCTCTGGAGCCGCGGACGCAGTGCGGTAAAGTTTCGGATGATGCTCTCCATCCACAGCTGGGGCGAGCCTCCAGCGAGACTTCGCACCTCCCGCGAGATGTCCACCACGCCGTCCTCCTTGAGGAGGCACGGTTGGAAGTCGTTGTAGAAACCTATCCTCATACTCCCCCCTTTCGCGTGCCGAGTTCGTGCTCGGCAGCGTCTGGATTATACACCCCGGCGACAAAGCTATTTTCCGGTGCACACCACCGAAGAATAGGCCCAAGAGAGCGGGCGCGGACTATCACAAGCCGATGGTCTCCTGTATACTGGTTCCGCGGGCTGGGGAGGACTCAGTCCGTTTTTTGTATGTTAGCTGCTGCTATCATCCTGGCGGCCACCTATGTCGGCATCGCCTCCACACGGCTACCGCGGGTCAACATAGACCGTCCCGCCGCGACCCTGGTGGGCGCAGTTCTCATGCTCCTTGCGGGCGTAATGACTTTCGAGCAGGCTGTGAGGGCCATCGACTTTCACACACTCGCCCTGTTGCTGGGCATGATGCTTCTCGTCGTCGTGCTCCAACGAGGGGGGTTCTTTACACTCTTGGCGACGAAGGCGGTGGCGGCCGCCCCCACCCCTGGCCGGCTTATGGTGAGCGTCGTGGTGGCGACGGCGGTTTTCAGTGCTTTCCTCGTCAACGACGTGGTGGTGCTCCTGTTCACACCGGTCGTCATCCAAGCCTGCCGGATGCAGAGGGTCAACCCGGTTCCGTACCTTATCGGCGAGGCCATGGCATCCAACATCGGCTCCACCGCCACCATCGTCGGCAACCCCCAAAACATGATTATCGGGGTGACATCGGGGATACCCTTTGCCCGCTTCTTCGCCTATCTGGCGCCGGTGGCGGCGGTGTCCACCCTCCTTCTCCTGGTCGTGGTGTGGAAGTTCTATGGCAAGCGAGTGCGCTACTACGTCGCGGGCGGTGGAGGTGCTCCCACGGCGACCCTCCCAACCACAGGCGGCGAGGTGAGCCGAGGGGCAATAAGCGTCGACTACGGCGTGTTGGCCCGCTCCGTTCCTGTCCTCGTTCTCCTGGTTCTCGGCTTTTTCCTCAGCTCTTTGATCGGTGTGAGCATACCTCTCCTTGCTCTCGTGGGAGGCGTTGCTGCCATGGTGGTAAGCGGCGTCAAGCCAACGGACGTCATCCGAGGCGTCGACTGGCCCCTGCTGGTGTTCTTTGGAGGACTCTTCGTGGTCGTAGGAGGCGCGCGCCAGGCCGGGATACTGGACGCCTTGCTTCAGAGCGTGGAGATCGATTCCAGCCTGAGAGGCATTCTTTCAATCCACATCTTCAGCGCCCTGGTCTCTCAGCTCGTGAGCAACGTTCCCCTCACGGTCCTCATGGTTCCCCTCCTAGAGGGTCTGCCGGGCGACACTCTATGGGTGAGCCTGGCGGCAGGAGCGACATTGGCTGGAAACGCCACCCTCATCGGCGCCGTAGCTAACATCATCGTGGCGGAGCAGGCCTACCGCGAAGGGGTGGTCGTACACTTTGCAGAGTTCTTGAAGGTGGGGCTGGTGGTGACCACCCTGACACTCGCTGCGTCCATGGGCGTCCTGGCGATCGAGTTTCATCTCGGTTTTCTGCGGTAGCGGCTCCCTGCCCTTCTCAGCGACAAACTCCCGGCGAAGTCCGTCGTCTTGCGTTTTTTGGACTTCACACCTCTCGTTCCCGCATGGGCTGGCGGGAGACGGAGGGGCCATAAGGGACCTGGTTCCCTAGCAAGGCGCGGGCGATGCCGACTTTGAGCACCTCGTCGGCGCCGCCGTAGAGGGACAGGTGCCGGGCATCGCGGTACATGCGCTCCAGGGGGTGGACGTCCATGTAGCCGTGGCCACCCAGGACCTGCATGGCCTTGGACGACGCCTCGACCGCAGCGGAGGCAGCGACGGTCTTGGTGGCCCAGAGAACGTAGGCGTCCCCGGGGTCGCGAAAGAGCCCCTGGTCCACCCGGCGCGCAGCCTGGTATGTCAGAGCCCGCACCGTCTCGGCGGCTATGACGGCGTCGGCAAGGAGTAGCTGGACGGCCTGGAGGTCCCCCAGATGCCCGCCGTAGATCTCGCGGAAGTTGGCGTAGTCGCGGGCGTAGGCGGCGCACTCCTCTATGAGGCCCAGGGCCCGGGCGGCGAGGAGCGGCTGGATGGCGTTCATGCTATGGGTGACAGTCTCCGCCCCCTGTCCTTCTTTCCCGAGCAGGGCGCGGGCGGGGACCTGGCAGCTATCGAAGCTGTAGTCGGGGTGAGGGAGGCCGCGAAGCCCCATCCCCAAATCGCGGCGCAGGCCGAAGAGGCCAGGGGTCGTGCTCGGCATGAGAAAGGCGGTGACTCCCTCTGATCCACCTGGCGCCGTCCGCGCGAAGACGACGAAGAAGTCCGCCTGAGGACCACCCGAGACGTAGTGCTTCTCGCCGGTGAGGGTGTAAAGGTCGCCGTTCCGCTCGGCGCGGAGCGCGATGCCTCCCACGTCCGAGCCGGCGTTGGGCTCCGTCAGAGCAAACGCGCCCCGCCTTTCTCCGGAGGCGAGCGCGGGAAGGTACTCCCCTTTCTGCTCCGCCGATCCGGCGAGGCGGATGGCCCAGGTACAGAGCGCCTGGAGGATGAGGATCTGGGCCGAGGACGCACAGGCCCGGGCGACCTCCTCCACGGCGACGACGAGCCCCAGTGTGCCCGCCCCTGTCCCGCCTTCCTCTTCTGAGGGGAGGAGGGCGGTGAGCCCCTGCTCCCGGAAAAGTTGGAATACGTTCTCCGGGTACTGTCCGGAGCGGTCTATCTCTCCTGCTCGGGGGGCAACCCGCGCCTGGACGAGTCCTCGCACCACCCTCCGGAGTAGACGGTGCTCTTCCGATAGATCGAAATCCGTCACGTCCCTCCTGGGATGCCGCGGACTCTTGGCGGCTTTTTGATCGCTAAGGGGCCTGCCGACTCAAGGAAATTCTACACCTGGCCCGCGGCTGGGGATTCACGCGTGCTTTTGTAGGCGCGAGCGCGAGCGGCGAGACGTTCCAGGCTCCTCAGCAGGGCATCGGCCTCGCCAGGGGCAAGGGAGAAGGGTTTCAAAATAGTTGCGGGCAGGGTCAGATAGGCTCGATAGCTCTCCCAGGCGCGGGCTTCGGCCTCCACGGTTGAGGCGGAGAGGAGGGCCCGGAGGTACTTTCGCTGAAAGCGGCCTATGGCCTTCTCCAGAACTTCCTCCTCTGCCGCTAGGGTGGCGGAGACGCGCCCGGCGGCTTCCCACTCCCAGGCGGCAACGCCCAGCACGTCCTCCATAGGCGCGTCCTCTTTCCTATTCCTTGGTCCTGACCCAGATGCGCGCCGCGACGGCGTAGCTTACGGAGACGCCCCGCCGACTCTCGCTGTCGAAGACGACGACGCCCCGGAAAGGCGAGACTTCCTGGACGGTGATGGTCTTGTTGGGGACGACGGCGTTCAAGACCAGGAATTGGAGGAGCTGTTCGTCCTCCTCGGGCACACGGTCTACAAGGTATTGCAGCCTCTCTTTTGCCTTGTCGAGGCTATGCACCCTGTCCGTCGGTGGTGTATAGCCGCTGCCGGGGATGGGGCGACCGAAGGGGCACGTCTTGGGGTTCCCCAGGAGCTGGACGATTCTCGCCTGTATCTCGGGAGAGATGGCATGCTCCAGACGGTGCGCCTCGATGTGCGCCCGGTGGAGGTCTATGCCCAGGACATCTACGGCAAGGCGCTCCGCCAGGCGGTGTCGGCGGACCATGTCTTCGGCGAGGAGGAGCCCTTGGGCTGTGAGACCTAGCTCTCGGTTCGGTCCCACCTCCACCAGGCCCTCCCGCTCCATCCGGCGCGCCATGCCAGCGATGGAGGGGAGGGAGGTGCCGAGCCCCTCGCTGGGCGGCATCTGCTTCAGGTACTCGGCCAGATGGCTCAGCGTCGCCCGCACTCCCTCCTCGCGCAGGATGTAGAGGGCGAGAAGGTAGTTCTCGACGACAGGCGAGCGGCGCAGAGAGGCCCCTGTCGTCGAGGCAAGCTCGGTTCGGGCCTTGCGAGACCGCGCGGGCATTCCTTGCCGCCTTTTCGGGTGTACCCTACCCTCTCATCGGAAATAGACCGGCGCCACGCTCTTCACGGAGTCCCACACCTCGTTGCATGCCTCGATGCCTTCCGGCGAGAGGTCCGTCTCCCATGCTCCCAGGTTCTCCTCCAGCTGCGCCAGGGTCCGCGCCCCCACGATGACGGAGGTCACCCGTGGGTTCGCTCGGACCCAGCCCAGGGAAAGACGGGGCAGGCTCGTGCCGTGCCGTCCGGCGATCTCTCCGAGGCGCTCCACGGCCTGGAAGTTCTGCGAATGCCAGTACCGTTGCTTGTACAGCTCCCTCTCGCTCATGCGAGTGTTGGGCGGAGGAGGCTCGCTGGCCCGGTACTTGCCGCTGAGGAACCCGCCCGCCAGGGGGTTGTAGACGATGACGCCGATCTTCTGGTCGGCACAAAGAGGGAGCAACTCCCCCTCGATGTTCCTCGCGAGGATGTTGTAGACGGGCTGGACGGACTCCATTCGAGGGTAGCCATGGCGGTCGCTGGTCCAGAGGGCCTTTGTGAGGAACCAGGCGGCGTAGTTGGAGCAGCCGATATACCGTACCTTGCCTTGCCTGACCAGGTCAGCCAGCGCGCTCAAGGTCTCTTCCAGGGGCGTTGAGGGGTCCATGCCGTGGGCCTGGTACAGGTCTATGTAGTCGGTCTGAAGGCGGCGCAGGCTCTCCTCCACCGCGCGCATGATGTTCTTTCGGGAACCGCCACGGTCGTTGGGGTCCTGGCTCATGGCCCCGTGGAACTTGGTGGCCAGGACGACGCTCTGGCGGCGGCCCTTCAGCGCCCGCCCGACGATCTCCTCGGAGAGACCGTTGCCGTAGACGTTGGCCGTATCGAGGAAGTTTACCCCCGCCTCCAGGGCGCGATCTATGATCAGGCGGGCCGTCTCCTCATCGCAGCCGCCGCCGTCCGCGCCCCACCCGAAGGTCATGCACCCCAAGCAGAAGTCGGAGACCTTTACCCCCGTCCGGCCCAGGTTGACGTACTTCATCCTGCCCTCCATGACGCCTAGCTGCACGATAGCATACTCGTGGCCGGTTACGAAGCGAGCGCTTGCCTCTTGCCATTCTCAGCGACGAAAAGAATCCCCCCTTAGTAGGCTGATGAAAAACTCCTTTCGACCATCCCCCTGCCCCCATCCGCCTGCGGCGGACTGGACTCCCCTTTTTCAGCACCCTCTTAGTACGCTAGTACGCTGCCGCATGGCCATCGCCGCGGGGGTCGGAGGCTGCGGTGCGCACCCCCGTCTCGGGGTCCACGGCGATGACTTGGAAGTTCCCCGGCACGACGGGGTCCCGGTGGGGCACCACCACGTGGCCCTTGGCCGCCAGCCCTCGGACTAGAGAAGCGGGCATCTCCGGCTCCACCAGGACTTGCACGGGTCGGCTCATACTGGCCGGGTCCGTGCCGGGCACGCTCGCCCATCGCGGCATCTCGATCGCCTCCTGTACGTTCATGCCGAAGTCCAGGATGTTGGCCAGCACCTGAAGGCCGGTCTGGGTCTGGGAGTCGCCGCCTGGGGTGCCACCCGCCAGGCGGAGCCGACCCCGCTCGTCGGTGAGGAGGAAGCAGGTCAGCGTGTGCATGGTGCGCTTCCCGGGCGCGATGACGTTGGGGTGGCCGGGCTGGAGAGTGAATCCCCGCCCGATGCGGTTGTTCAGGAGGATTCCGGTCCCCTCCACCACGTAGCCAGAGCCGAAGACGTTGCTGTTGCTGTGGATGAAGGAGACGGCGTTCCCCCCTGCATCCACCACGACGAAGGAGCTGGTGTGGGTGTCGGAGCCGGTCGAAGGGGCCATCGCGACCTCCGCTGCCCGGGCGGGGTCTATCCGGCCTCGCAGCGCCTCCGCGTGCTCCGGCGAGAGCAGCCGCTCCACCGGCGCGTCCACGAAGCGAGGGTCGCCCAGGTGGGCGTTCCGGTCGGCGAAGGTCAGCTTCTTGGCCTCGACCATCAGGTGGGTCGCCTCGACGCCCGGCCCCAGCGCCGCCAGGTCGAAGCCGCCCAGGACGTTGAGCATCTCCAGCAGCATGATGCCTTGGGACGGTAGCTTCGGTTCATGGACCCTGAGCCCCCGATAGGAAACGGAGAGGGGGTCTTCGTACAGATCGGCTTGATGCGCGGATAGCTCGGCGGCCGTGTAAAGTCCCCCGTCCCGGGCCCAGACGCTGGCGATAGTCTTGCCCAGCTCGCCCCTGTAGAACTCGTCGGCGCCTCCTTGCGCGACCCGGCGAAGGGACCGCGCCAGGTCCCGCTGAACGAGCACCTCCCCAGAACGATAGGGCGATCCGTCCGCCTTCAGATAGATACGGGCGCTGGATGGGAAGCGAGCGATGGCCTCCTTTGATTGGTAGAAGAGGACTGCCACCTGGTCCGAGAGGGCGACCCCCTTCTCGGCGTAGCGAACGGCCGGCTCTAGCAGCTCCGACATGGGCCGCGTGCCAAAGCGCCGAAGGATAGCCTCCAACGCCGCCAACTCGCCGGGAAGGGCTGCCGAGAGCGGCCCCCAGGCGGGAATTGTATTGTGCCCCTGAGACTGGAACCACTCCGGGGTCGCCTTCTGGGCCGCCGCACCCACCGAGACCAGTCCGTACACCTTGGAGGTCCGTGCCTCGTAGAGGAGAGCGAAGGCCTCCCCACCCAGGCCGCACATGCCCGGGTTGCAGACTCCCTCCACTGCGGCGACGGCCACGGCAGCATCGAAGGCGTTGCCGCCTCCCTTCAAGACGTGGACGCCGGCGCTGGCGGCCAGAGGCACTGCGGAAGCGACCGCGCCGTTCAAGGTCCGGACCGGGCTTCTGCTCAGGCCGCCGCCGATGGGCAGAGGGCGCTGGGAGGTCACGGCTGTCGGATCAGGGCCTCGCAGAAGCGGGCCACGTCTACGAGCTTTGAGATGTGGACGCGCTCCTGTACGGTGTGCGCCCCTTCATCACCCACGCCCACCACAACGGAGGCGATGCCGTGCTCCCGCAGGATATTCGCGTCCGTCCCGCCCCCTGAGAGGCCCATCTTTGGCCGGAGGCCGACCCCTTCCAGGGCCCGCGTCACGCGCTGCACGATGGGGTCCTCGGACGTCAAGGTGTACATCTCGAACTCGATGCCGGTGTCCACCTCGATGGTTGCCTCGGGGTGACGGGCGCGAGCGGTCTCCAGGGCCCGGTCGAACCTCCGACGCAGCCTCGCCAGGGTCCTCGGGTTACGGCTGCGAAGCTCCCCCAGGAAGGAGGCCGTCGAGGGCACGGCGTTTCGGGCGGTCCCTCCAGAGATGAGCCCCACGTTGGCGGTCGTCTCCTCGTCCAGCCTGCCCTGGGGCAGCTTGGCGATGATCTCGGCGGCGATGCGGATGGCGGGCACGCCCTTCTCCGGCTCCACGCCCGCGTGGGCGCCCCGGCCCACAACGTTCACATCGAAGCGGAAGTAGGTAGGGCTGCCCGAGGTGATCCGGCTCACCGGCCCCTGGCCGTCGAGCACCACGGCTTCCCTGGCTGTTAGCAAGGAGAAGTCCAGGTTTTTGGCCCCTACCAGACCTCGCTCCTCGTCCCGGGACAGCACGACCTGAACAGGGATGCGAGATGCCTTGTCCTCCTTCGTTGACTCCAAAGCCTCCAGGATGGCGGCGATCCCGGCCTTATCATCTGCTCCCAGGACAGTCGTCCCGTCGGTGACGATGGTGTCGCCTTCTATGTTCGGTTTGATTCCTCGGCCGGGCTCCACAGTGTCCATGTGGACGGAGAGAAGGAGAGGGCTCCGCCCCGGCTCGGAGGCGACGAGGTTTCCGTGGGCGTCGCGCATGACCTTGAACCCCAGTGCGACGAGCCGGCGCGTCAGCTCGGCGGCGACGGCCTCTTCCTCTCCGGAGGGGCTGTCGATCCGGACCAGGTCGCAGAAGGTCTTGACCAGGCGTTCTTGGTTGATCATGGCGGTGCCTCCTTACGCGGTGACTTTGTGGTTGGCCAGCTTTTCCAGCGCCAGAAGCAGGGCAGAGTGGTCCAGGTCGGCGTCGCCCTGAGCGGCCACGGCGTTGAACAGCTCCTGGGCCGTCGCGGTGTTGGGCAGGCTGAGGCCCAGGC
>JACQUM010000048.1 GCA_016210295.1 Chloroflexota bacterium
GCCCTGGCGAGGCCAAGGACGCCGACGTGGGCATCGCCGCCGGAGCGGGGCGAGGCGTCATCTTCCGCAAGGGCCAGAAGGTGCGAGTCGTGGAGGAGTCCCAGTTCCTCAGCGCCCTCATCGAGGAGCTGGAGAAGATCGAGGCGCCGAGCAAGTAGGCGCCCGGGGATTATGCCGCTCGTGATTTCGGCAAAAAACCTCGGAGCCTTCGCAGTCCCCTCTGCTTGTGAGCGCTGCCTCTGGGTCCAACTCCATGTGCAATCCCTTCCCTACCAGGTCTTCCCTGGGATATTCAGCAGCATCGATTCCTACAACAAGAAGGTCATCCATGCTCATTTCGACCGCGAAGGCAGAATGCCCGAGTGGCTAGCGCCACTCGGCGACATCGCGAGTTACATCCCCCCTCCGTCGTATCACAAGTTCTCAGTCACAGACTCCACGTCCGGCGTGACGCTCAGAGGGACCGCCGACGGCATCTTCCAGCTGCGAGGGAAAGGGTATGCCATCGTGGATTACAAGACAGCTAAATACACGCCTGGTCAGGAGGGATTGTTGCCTGTGTACGAAACACAGTTGAACGCGTATGCCTATATCGGCAACAGGGTGGGCTTCGCGCCAATCTCTCAACTTGCGCTGATCTACATGGAGCCAGTCACTAATGACATCGCCGCTTCCGATGTCTTGACGACAAACAACGAGGGGTTCGCCCTCAGGTTCTCCGCTACAATCGTCCCGGTAGGCGTTCAACCGGATGTCACGATACCCCCGCTCCTTCAGCGAGCTCGGCGCATCTACGACCTGGCCAGCCCCCCAGACCCTCAGCCGTCTTGCAAAGACTGCCAGGCTGTAACGAGCCTCATTCGCACTATGAGCTGAGGCAGCCTTGCACAAAATGTCAGGGTAAAGAGCAATTTCAGCCACCTATCAGGCTGAAGAACGAGGAAGGCATGCGGTCTCCGGCCCTCATCCCCCTGCCCCCTTCTCCCACCGAACTCGCCCCTCGCTAGGGCCTGCCCGGCGGGTGGGAGAAGGGGGTGAAAAAGAGGGAGAGAGGGGGCTTTGCCCCCTCTCTCCCTAAACCCTCTCCCCCTCCCCCACGCCAGGCGTGGGGGAGGGGGCTCCCAGGCCCCGGGAGACTGGACCGGGGAGCTGGCCTCTCTGGGCTTGCAGGTGGCTAGAAATGCAACTATACCCAATGTCATTCTGAGGGAGTGAGCCGAAGGCGAGCGACCGAAGAATCTGCTTCGGACGAGATTCTGAGTCCTTCGGCTGAAGGACTCAGAATGACATGAACCAACGATCCAAAGCCACTGCAGTCCCTTTTTCAGCACCCTGCTAAAGCGCCTGACTGTCCCGAGCGAAAGGACAGGGGCTACCGCCGCCCGAGGAACGCCCCAAGCGCCCTAACGGGAGGCCGCGGAGACGGCGGCGCTCTTCTTCGCGCCTCGGGGCGGCTTCGCCAGCAAGGCGACGCCCGCCGCCGTAAGCCAGAAAACTGCGAAGACTGTGAAGATCAGGTCGTAGCTGCCCAGCGCGTCGAAGGCGAGCCCGCCCAGAAGGGTGCTGACCCCAGAGATCCAGGTGGTCAGGGGCGTGGTCACGCCCCTAATGGCGCCCAGGTGCTCCCGGCCAAAGTAGGTGGCCCAGGTGATGTCGAAGAGGGTGACCATCCCTCCCATTGTCGCCCCGTGCGAGATCGCGTAGGCATAGAGCTGGATCTCCGAACGACCTGTGACGAGCAGGAAGACCGCGAGGCCCGCCAGGGAGAAGCAGCCGGTCATGAGATACCTGGTGGGGAACCGCTCCGCCAGCAACCCCCACGCCGGCTTGGCCAGGGCCGCAAACACCGCCATCACAGTCGCCACCGTCGCCGCCGTCCCCAGGCTGAATCCCTTGTCCTCCATGTAGGCCACCTGATGGAACAGAATGGGTGGATTGGCGAACGTTGCAAAGGAGACGGTGGCGATCATCAGCCAGAAGCTGCCCTGCCGCACCGCCTCCCGCACTGTAAAGGAGCGCTCTTCGCTGGCCGCCGAAGCCCTCGGGCCGCCGATGTCACCCCGGGCCGGGGCCTCGGGAGGGTCGCCGTCGGGACGGAGGCCCATGTCCTCGGGACGCCGCCACATGAAGAAAAAGGCGAGGGGAGCGACGACTCCCATCACCACCAGTCCCGTCAGAACCCAGGCGTTCCGCCAGCCGAACGCCGACAAGAAGAAGGCGACCATCGGAACCACCACCACTCCACCCGCCGAATAGCCCATGTTGCCGAGAGCAATGGCGCGGCCCCGCATGCGAATAAACCACTTGGAGATCACCGCAGGCCCCACCAGGGCTCCCCCCATGGAGACCGAGGCGGCGCCCCACATCACGCCGAAGAAGAGATAGAACTGCCACAGCTCGCGCACCTGGGAAACCAGCATGAGAGAGAGCCCGGCAGCCACCGCCCCCACTGCCACGATGGTCCGTGGGCCGTGCTTCCGATCAACGAAGCGGCCCAGGAAGGGAGCGACGATGACCGGCATGACGGACCGAACGAGGGCGACAAAGGAGGTGGCGCCTCGGGACCAGCCCAGCTCCTTCGTCATGGTCCGCAGGAAGACACCCGTGCCCCAGCCGCCGATCCCCGCCGTCAGCATCACGTCCTTGATCACAACA
>JACQUM010000003.1 GCA_016210295.1 Chloroflexota bacterium
CCACAGGCAACTACATCCAGGCGCCGGCCGTGGAGATGCTCCGTCGCGCCGGCTTCAACCCCAATATGTACATCCCCGAGTCTCAGCGCATCCTCTCCCAGGTCGTCGCCGGCGAGTTCGAGGTCGTCGCCTGGGACCAGCTCCTCGGCCACCCCGACCCCAACCAGGTCTGCTACGAGCACTACTTCACCGGCTCCGACCGCAACTACGGCCGCTACTCCAGCGCCCAGGCCGATGCCCTCTGCGACAAGATGGGCCAGGAGCTGGACAGGACCAAGCGCATCGCCCTGGCCAACCAGTTTGCCAAGCTCATCCTGGACGACCACGCCCGGGCCACCTTCCTCTGGCGCGGCGCCTCCTACGCTCACAGCCCGGAGCTCCGCGGTATCCCATACTCCAGCATGAGCGGCGGCGGTGCCAGTGATCGCATGGAAACCTGGTGGGTCGCCAAGTAGCTGAGTAGTCTCTCCTCAAGAGCTTTAAGAGGGGGGCCTTCCCGTACGGGAAGGCCCCCCTCTTTTTCTACCCAGCCCACGCGAGAAATCGCTCACTCTGATCTTGTCGAAGGGCCTGAGAGCAAAGGAACACCCTCGGCTTCCGAGGTATATTGACAGATTCACAGACCCCGCCCTATTATTGTCCCCGTTCCTTGGTGAAAATTCACTAGCCGAGCCGACGGAGCGAGAGGGAGGTGTCTTATGGTATCTTCTAGGCTCTTTAAGTTTGCCCTAGCCTTTGGCCTCGGCCTCGTCCTGCTGGTCGTCTCCTGCGCCCCGGCTGCGGAGCCCACTGCCGTACCCACCACCGTGCCTCCGACGGCTACTGCGCCCTCCATGGAGCCCACCGCTGCACCACCTACTCCTACCCCAACCCCCGTCGGCGGCGCGCCGCGCCGCGGCGGCACCCTCCTTTTCGGAGGCACCTCCCCCATCTCCTTCGCTGCCTGGGAGGAGTGCTGCTCCAGTGAAAACAAGATGGTCGCTGATTCCGTGCTGCAGTACATACCTGCGAACAAGTTCCTCGGCGGCGACGAGGAGATTGAGGGCCGCCTCTCCTATGAATGGTCTGTCTCCAAGGACAGCCTCTCCTGGACGCTTAAGCTGCAGAAGGGCGCAACTGCTGCTCTCCCCGACGGCACCTATGAGACCGTCGACTGCGACGACGTCGCCTGGTCCATCATGACCATCAAGACCGGTGAGGGCCTCCGCCGCACCATGCGCGGCCGGACATTCGTCCCCGTAACGGGAGTCGAGTGCCCAGATCCACTGACTGCCGTCGTCAAGACAAAGACCCCGTACGGCGCCCTCCCCGGCATGCTCGCCGTGGCCAACAACTCCGTCCTGCCCAAGGACTACTGGAAGGACCGGCTGAAGGAGCTGCCCGCTCGCGTTGTCGGCTCCGGCCCGTGGAAGATGGAGAGCTTCATCGCCGACGAGATTATCACCTACATTCCCAACCCGAGGTACCATCGCGTGGCCCCCGATGGGAAACCTTTCCCCTACCTGTCTCGAGTAGAGCATCGAATCTTCGACGCCGCCGCCTGCGGCTCCGCCATCCGCACCGGTCGGGTTCATTCCTGCGGTGAGGGCTACGTGTTTCACGCATCGGGCGCCGATACACTGTACAAAGAGGCGCCTCACCTCCAATTCGTTGGACCCTTCCGCGTCGAGGACAATCCCGAGTGGGGGTCCAAAGGCTTCCTCGGCACCAACCCCATCTTCCTCGACGCTCACAAGGGGAAGGCCCCTTGGAGCAACGTAAAGGTCCGGGAGGCCCTCTCGCTGGCCTTGGACCGCAAGACCCTCTGCGACATCTCCATCGAGAAGTGGTGCCAACCGGGAGGCTGGGTGTTCCAACCCGGGTCCGTGTGGGGACTCCCCCGCAAGGAGGTCGAGAACTACCCCGGCTACAACATCTACACCGTCGAGGCGAACCAGGCCCAAGCCAAGCAAATCCTCCAAAGCCTGGGCTACGAACTCTACCCCAGCGCTAAAGCCCTGAGCGTCGATCTCCCCACCTGGCTCTTCACAGGCCCGTACATACAGGCCCCCACAGTGGCTATGCTGCGTGCGGTGGGCTTCAACCCCAACATGTACGTCCCTGAGCGCCAGCGCGTCCTGTCCCAGGTCGTCTCCGGCGAGTTCGAGGTCGTCGGGTGGGACCAGGCCGTCGCCCAACCGGACCCCAACCAGATCTGCTACGAGCACTACTACACCGGCTCCGACCGGAACTACGGCCGCTATTCCAGCGCCAAGGCCGATGAGCTGTGCAACATGATGGGCGCAGAGATTGACCGCACCAAGCGCATCGCGTTGTCCCACCAGTTCAACAAGATCGTCCTGGATGACCATGCGCGTGCCACCTTCCTCTGGCGCGGTTTCGCCGGGGCCTTCAGCCCTGACATTCGCGGCTGGCGGGGTTCCTCCTGGACCGTTGGAGGTTCCAACGGCCGCATAGAGGACTGGTGGCTGGTCAAGTAACAACACATAGGTAGCCTTCCAGAGTAAGGCGAAGGGAGCGGCCCGCCGCAGGCGGGCCGCTCCTCTTTCACCCGCTCATCCTGAGCCCGTCGAAGGGTCACCCTACTGCCCCGTCCCTGAAATGCGCTTACGAATTGTCATTGCTTCGTCGTCCCGCCTGGCGGGACGACGAAGCAATCTAGAGGCGGCGCGGATCCCGCAGCGAGATTGCCACGCCCGAAGACGGGCTCGCAATGACACGCGATAGGGAGTAGGAGGGTGAGAGCAAAGGAACACCCTCGGCTTACGAGGTATATTGACAGCGTGGTTATGCTCAACTACTATTGGCCAGTTGCCCTGAGGAAAAGTCACCAGTGTCATGGAGCGACGAACCAGAGGGAGGTGTCTCATGGTATCTTCTAGGCTCTTTAGACTTGCTCTGGCCTTCGGCCTTGGCCTCGTTCTCCTGGTCGTCTCCTGCGCCCCGGCGGCGGAGCCCACCGCCGCCCCCACCACGGCGCCCGCGCCTACCACCGCGCCCGGCCAGCCCACTGTAGCTC
>JACQUM010000053.1 GCA_016210295.1 Chloroflexota bacterium
CTACACCATCACGCGCAAGAGCCGGACGAAGAACCTCGTCACCAAACTCTACAAGTGCCGCCAGTGCAAGCAGCAATTCACGGTGACCGTGGGCACCATCTTCGAGGACTCCAAGATTCCCCTGAGCAAGTGGTTCGCCGCGATATACCTCATGTGCGCCTCTAAGAAGGGGATCAGCGCTCACCAGCTTCACCGCCAGCTTCATGTTACCTATAGGAGCGCCTGGTTTATGTGTCACCGTATCCGCGAGGCCATGCGAGACAAGCATCTGCCCCTTCTGAGCGGCACCATTGAGGCCGACGAGACGTACGTGGGCGGACGCCAGCGCGGACACCCCGTGGAGCGCGAGCGGGTGCAAGACGAAATCAACATGGGCCTGAAAGCCAAAGACCCGCACCCGCGCATGGACAAGGCTGTGGTCTTTGGGATGCTAGAGCGAGATGGGAAGGTGAGGACGATGCACGTGAGCGAGACATCCTCCAAGACCTTGCGCCCGATTCTCGTCGGGAGCATTGACCTGAAAAAGTCGCGCCTTATCACAGACGCGCACCCCGCCTACAGGCTCATAAAGAACCACCTGCCCCACGATGTTATCCGGCACGAGTCTGAGTACGTGCGGGGCGACATTCACACCCAGGGCATTGAGAACTATTGGAGCAACCTCAAGCGTGGGCTCTACGGAGTATTCCACCACGTAGACGAAGCCTACTTGGGGAACTATCTCAATGAGTTTGAGTTTCGGTTCAACCGCCGGAAGATCGCGGACGAGAACCGCTTCGCCGCTTTGATAGGCCAGACGGAGGGGCGGCTTCTCTGGTACTGCCAGACCCCTCAGCCAGAGGCCCCGCACGCTTAGGAGCCTGCACCAAAGCTGTTATCGCCTCCTCGAACGAGAGGGGATGCAGCGAAGTCGTCGTATCTGTGTGTCTCTTCTTCGTCACGGATTCTGAAGAACTACCGTGCCTGGTACTAGACAAGAGGCACACCCCCCCTGTATACTTTTCTTTGAGGGTCGAGGTCTGCTCTGCCACGAGCCCGCAGGAAAAACCTACGACCGACCTCGACCCTCACATTAGAGACGCGCTTCATGAAGCGCGAGCCTCTTCATGCGCATTTTACCGTGTGAGGAGAGAAAAGTCAACCGTGAGGAGGTAAAGAGATGGACGAGAAGACAATTCGCCTGCACCTCGAAGAGGTACGGAGCGCGCTAAAGAGGAGCGAAGAGGAGCACGAAGTGCTTCTCTCTCTCCTCAAAGGCTATGAGGGGTGGCTCAGACTTCACGGGGTTCCGCAAAATGGGCAGAACAAGCCGCCACAACTTAGCCTTCAAGTTCAAGGGCAAGACCTCAACGATAAAGGATCGGGTTGGCGCCCCACTATCGAAGGTATTCTCAAGGATGCGCGAGGAGAAGTTTTGCATAGTAAGGAGATTTGGCTACGCGCTCAAGCTCGTGGGCTCCGAAGTAATGCCAAGAACCCTGTCGGCGCGGTGGATTTGACAGCACGCGGCATTGCAGGCGTGGTGAAGGCCGGACCGCGAAAATGGCGGTGGGTTGGTCTAGACACAGTAGCCCCACCGCTTCCAGATTCGCCAAGTAAGGGCGGGTGAGATAGCCCGCTTGGAATAAATACGAGGCCCCAGGGTCTCAGGTTGACCGCCGTTCCCCCTGGGGCCTCAGAAAGGAGGTGCCGACGTGTCGGCTTGTCCCATCATAGAGGCGGCCTGGTTAGAAATCCAGGCGACTTCAATATAGGCTTGGCCCCCGCAAGGGGGCCACAACCTCGCTACAAAGTATAACCACATCAAAGACGAAAGGAGAACACCCCCCAAAAATGGCCAGCACATACCGAAAACGACGCGGTGCATACGATACTTGGCATCACTGCGCGAACTGCTCTAATTGGCCGACCTCGAACTACGATGAGCGCGCTCAACGCCCTACTAGCGGTGAGCTGTGCAATGAGTGTCTCGCCAAGGAGAGGGATGGTAACTGCCGCTAACGGCTAGTCCCTAGCGCGGACCACCATCATAGTTAGAGACGCCCGCTCCCCCACGAAGTAGATCGTGTCCAGGGAGCGGGCGTACTCTATGCCCCTTGAGACAGCGAACACATCAAAACAACCGAGGCAGACGACGAGCTTCTGGTAAGTAAGCGGAACGACTTCCCTCCAAAGCTCATCCGGCACATGGAAGTCAAAGTGATCTCTCCTCCCGCATACCTTGCAGGTTTGATACTGGCTAGAGAGTGTCACTAAGGTGTGTCAAGGGCATAATTGCCAGAGAGAGCCAGGAGAGGCGAGCACCGCAGGGCCGAGGTGGTCACGCGCACCCGCCACAATAGAGCAGGAACGCCCTTTCTCGGAAAAACGTCCCTCCCTTCAGGCTTTGTTCAGCTGTGCGTCTCTTGACAAACGCCGTGGGTGGGGCATCATGGCAGTGGAGTCTCCCCTGGGGATCCCGGATAAGGAGGCACCAGATGTTCGTAAAGAGGTACGTCCTCGAAGGACGGTGGAACTTTCCTCACGCTAGCTCCGCTGGGCTCCGCTCAGGGCGCCACGAGCAGAGAATCAGCGGAGGTCACGCCGGTCGCCCCGGGTCTCGTCTCTAGGCTAGAAGAGGCTCGATCAGGGTGGAAACCCGGAGCCCTGGACTAGAAAGTCCAAAGCGAAGGACGAAGACCCCGGGTGAATGGACCAGCAAACGAGTCCCGTCCGCCATAGGCGGACGGGACTCCCTTTTTCGCCCCGCCCTTGTTCTTGGCTTCTTGGCGTACACTGAGAGGTGACTTGCTCGCCTCCAGGAGGAACAGCATGCCAGAAGAAGAGATCGGTGTCGTCATGGAGTTCTTTGCGCATCCCGTCGTCGCCGGGATCCACCTCACCGCCCCTCTTCGGGCGGGGGACACCATCCGCATCCACGGCCACACCACCGATGTGACCCTTCCAATTACCTCCATGCAACTCAACAATCAACCGGTGACCGCAGCGCAGGCTGGCCAGGAGATAGGCGTCAAGGTCCCCGACCGTGTCCGGCGAGGGGACAAGGTCTACAGGGTCACGCCCTAGAGGGCTAGGCCGGCCTGGGGAGGGCCGGAGGTCGAAAAACGCCGATCCATCGCCCTTCGATGGGCCGGGGAGAGCCAGCGAGTTTTTCGCCGCCTGCGGCGGCCTCAGAACGACAGGAGAAGAGGCGTCTACTTGATCCGCCGCATGGCGTTGGCCATCTCGATGGCCGCCACGGCGGCGTCGAACCCCTTGTTGGAGCCCTTGCCCCCCGCTCGGGTGAGGGCCTGCTCCAGGGTATCCGTGGTCACCAGCCCGAAGATGGTCGGGACCCCCGTTTCCACGCCCACCCGGGCGATCCCCGAGGTCGCGGCGGAGGTGATGTGGTCGTAGTGAGTCGTCTCGCCCCGGATCACCGCGCCCAGGCAGATGACGGCGTCGAAGCGACCGCTCTTGGCCATCTTCATCGCCGCCGTGGGGATCTCGAAGGAGCCGGGGACCCAGACCACCTCTACGGCCTCGGTGTCCACGCCGTGGGCCTCCAGGCCCTCAAGGGCGCCCCGCAGGAGCTGCGTGGTGACGAGGTCGTTGAAGTGAGCAACGACGATGCCGAAACGGAGGCCCTGGGCGGTGCGGAGGGGCTTAAGCTCTTTCGGCACGGCGCTCGCCTGTCTTCTTCGCCCCGGGCTCGTCCACAAGCTGGTCCAGCCGGTGGCCCAGCTTATCGCGCTTCGTCGCCAGGTAGCGCCGGTTGTGGTCGTTAGGGGCGACCTGGATGGGCACCATCTCGACTACTTGGAGACCGAAGGCATCGATCCCCACAACCTTGCGGGGGTTGTTGGTCATGATGCGTAGCTTCCTCACTCCCAGGTCGTAGAGGATTTGGGCTCCCACGCCGTAGTCCCGCAGGTCCGGCGGAAAGCCCATCTTCTCGTTGGCCTCCACGGTGTCCAGGCCGGCGTCCTGGAGGGCATAGGCGCGGATCTTGTTGTGGAGCCCGATTCCCCGCCCCTCTTGGCGCATGTAGATGAAGACGCCCCTTCCCTCCTGGGCGATGTTCTTGAGCGCCTGGGCCACCTGTTCGCCGCAATCGCAGCGCAGGCTACCGAAGACGTCTCCGGTCACGCACTCGCTGTGGACCCGCACCAGGGTCGGCACATCGGGGTCTATCTCTCCCATCACCATGGCGACATGCTCATCGGGATCAATGGAGCTCTTGTAGCCGTAGGCGACGAACTCACCGTACCGCGTGGGCAGCTTGGTCTTGGCCACCCGTTCCACCAGCGACTCCGTCCGGCGCCGGTACGCGATGAGCTGGGCCACGGACACGATCTTGATGCCCCACTTCTGGGAGAAGCCCTCGAGGTCAGGCATGCGGGCCATGGTGCCATCCGCTCGCATGATCTCGCAGATGACTCCGGCAGGGTACAGCCCCGCCAGCCGCGCCAAGTCCACGACGGCCTCAGTCTGGCCGGTGCGCATGAGGACGCCCCCCTCTCGGTAGCGAAGAGGGAAGACGTGGCCGGGCCGGGCCAGGTCTTCCGGCTTGGTCGCAGGATCCAGCACAGCGAGCACGGTGGCGGCGCGGTCGAAGGCGGAGATGCCCGTCGTCACGCCCTTCTTCCCGTCTATGGACTGCGTGAAGGCAGTCCCATAGGTCGCGGTGTTGTTGCTCACCATCAGGGGGACCTGGAGCGCGTCCAACCTCTGACCAACGATGGGCATGCAAATCAGGCCGCGGGCATGGGACGCCATGAAGTTGATCTTCTCAGGCGTCACCTTCTCCGCCGCCAGGGCCAGGTCCCCCTCGTTCTCCCGGCCCTCGTCGTCGCAGATGATGACGAAGTCGCCCTTCCGTATATCTTCGATGGCCTCTTCAATTGTGGCCAAAGGCATGAACAGCTCCTTTGCCTTAGCTCCCTCGTTCTCGCTCGCCCAGGAGGCGCTCCACGTACTTAGCCAGGATGTCCACCTCCAGGTTCGCAAAGTCGCCGGGCTTCGCCGTGCCTAGCGTGGTGTTCCTCAGCGTATAGTCTACCAAAGACACCGAAAAAGACTCCTTGTCCACGGAGACAACAGTGAGGCTCACGCCGTCCACCGCAATGAACCCCTTCTCCACAATATAGCGCAAAAGGCCGCGGGGAGCACGGAAGCGGACGACGCGCGCGTTCCCCTCGGGGACGACGGAGAGGACCTCCCCTCTCCCATCCACATGTCCCTGGACGATGTGCCCGCCGAGACGGTCGGAGAGCTGGAGGGCTCTCTCCAGATTGACGCCATCCCCCGAGGCCTTGTTCCCCAGGCTGGTGCGCCGGAGGGTCTCCGGCATCAGGTCGAAGACGAAGGTGCGGTCGTCGAGGTCCCGCACCGTCAGGCATACGCCGTTGACGGAGAGGCTGTCCCCTTGGCGCACGCCCTTCCACGTCTTCCGAGCCCGGACGGCCAGGAGGCCAGGCCCCGCCTCCACGACTTCTCCCACCTCCTCGACGATGCCGCTGAACACCTCACTGCTCCTTCACGCTCTGTCCAGATCGTCCTTTGCAACCATGGGAAGATGGACGTAGCCACTGACCAGGATGTCGGGCCCGAGCGTCTCGACACGAACCCTCTGGAGTCTCAGAGCTTCGGCCATCCGCGCGACGCCCGCCCCCTCAAAGGGACTCGACGCCTCGCGCCCGCCAACGAGGACCGGCGCAACGAAAGCATAGACCTTGTCGATGAGCGCGGCGTCCATCAGAGAGCCGAGAAGGGTCCCACCCCCCTCAACCAGGACGCTGGTGACCTCACGGCTCCCCAAGTATCGGAGGAGGGAGAGGATGTCTACATGCCCATCCTCTCCGGGGAAGGCGACGGCATCTACACCCTCTCCGATCTGCTGGAAGGGCTTCCGTGCAGCATCTGAAGCCACGGCCACCAGGCTCCGTCCCGGCTGGTGGAAGATGGCCGCCTTTGGCGAGGTGCGTCCCTGGCTGTCCACCACGACTCGCAGCGGCTGCCGAGGCGCCGCCGGAGTCTCCCATGCATCGCGCGCCGTGAGCCGCGGATCGTCGCTCAAGACGGTGCCAACCCCCACCATGATAGCGTCGGCTTGGCTCCGCAGGTGGTGGGCCCACCGGCGCGCCTCCTCCCCCGTGATCCACCGCGAGTCTCCCGTCCGCGTGGCGATCTTCCCGTCCAACGACATGGCATATTTGGCAGCGACGAAGGGGAGCCCGGTCTGGACGTGCTTGAGATAAGCCTCGTTGATCTCCGCGGCCCGCTCTGCCCCCTCTCCAACGACCGTGCGCACCCCTGCCGCCTCCAGCTCCCCCTTCCCCCGCCCCGAGACTTTGGGGTTCAAGTCGAGGAGGGAGAAGCGGACTTCGGCAACTCCCGCCTCGATGATGGCGGCCGTGCACGGCGGTGTCCGCCCAAAGTGGCAGCAGGGCTCCAAGGTGACGTACAGGGTAGAGCCTCTGGCCTTTTCTCCCGCCTGCCTCAACGCGACGATCTCCGCGTGGGGCCCTCCAGGCGGCTGGGTGAACCCTTCTCCCACCACCTCGCCACCCCGGACCAGCACCGCACCCACCGCCGGGTTAGGGCTGACGGAGCCCAGAGCCCGCTCCGCTAAGGCTAGCGCCCGCTGTATGTGGTCCATCTCTGCCATAGGAGCGCCTGCCCCGAAACGATGTCAGCCGCCAAAAGACCATCAGTCCAGGAGAGGAGCCGGCTTCCCACTGGGCGCAGCTACACGGAACTCCGGCAGCCGAGTCACCTGGAACACCTTTGCCCGGTGCGCTGGGTTGGGCCTCGCCCCCCGATAGACCCAGTCCTCCACCGTCTTCTGGGGAACGCTCAATGCCTCCGCGAGCCGCTTCGGACTCCCTTGGAACTCGCTCTGCTTGAGCCAGTCCCGCAAGACGCGCCCGTCGCGTTGGCGGCGCTTGGGCGCCGCCTGGACCGGGATAGAGGGCATGGTCAACAGGGCGGGTTGATGGAAATCCATGTGAACCCGGGTCGGGGTCGGCCCAGTCTGGCCCTGGTACTTGCTGCCCAACCCCGGGCTGCCATACGGTCGCTCCGCCGGGGTGGTGAGTCTATAGAACGAGATCTGGCTGATCTTCATGCCGGGATAGAGATGGATGGGAAGTGAAGAGACGTTGCTGAGTTCGAGGGTCAGGCGTCCACGCCACCCTGGATCCACGTAGCCAGCCGTCGCATGAACGAGCAGCCCGATACGCCCGAGGGAGCTTTTCCCCTCGAGACGGGCCATCAGGTCGTCCGGGACTCCGATGTATTCCTTCGTCGCGCCGAGGACAAACTGCCCCGGCTGAAGAGCGAAGTAGTCATTCTCACTCACCGTCACCTCGTCGGTCAGACCATCGAGAGGTTGCTTCAGATCGATGTAATAGGGACTTTTCCAGGGGCGAAACACACGGAAAGTGGACCCCAGGTGGACATCCACGCTCGCTGGCTGAATGCACGACTCATCCAGAGGAGGATCGATGACGATACGGCCCTTGGCGATCTCTTCCTTGATGGTACGGTCGCTGAGGACCACGAGACCCCTCCCACCCCAATCTGGCTCCACTATAGCATAGAGGCGGAGGGGATGCGGAAGCGCTCTCCCCAGTCGGAGAGAGCGCCAAGCCAAGAACGTATCCCCCTACTCCAGGGCGAAGACGGCCTGGACCTGGACGGTCACCTCCAGCTCGCCGATCTCGACAGGGGTGGGTGCAGCCTTGTCAGCGAGAGCGAAGGCGCCTTCGGCTCGAGCCATAGGAACCGGGGAACCGCCGCCGGACTCGCTCAGGTAGACCAGTCTGCCCAGCTTCACTCCAGCAGCCTCGGCCATGGAGCGGGCCCTGGACACGGCGTCTTTCACCGCCTTCGTCCGCGCCTCTGCCTGGGGCCCTTCTGGGTCCTGGACCGTGAAGCTGACGCCCTGGATACGGATGGCGTCGCCCCCGGCGGAGGCACCGCCATCGATGGCCTGCCCCACTTTGTCCAGAGCCCGCACCCGCACCGAGAGCTGGTTGGTCACCTGATAGCCGTCCAAGACCTGCTTGTTCGTGCGTCCGCCCTGAGGAGAGAAGACCTCTTCGTAATGATAGACCGGCTGGATGTTGAAGAAGCTGGTCTGGATGTCCCGGCTTTCGATCCCCAGAGCCTTCAGCGCCTCGATGACCCGGTTCATCGCCGCCGCCGCCTCGTTCCGCGCCGCCTCCACCGAGTCCCGCTGGATTTCGATGCCCAGCCGGAGGAGGGCCACGTCCGGCTTGAGCGCCACTTTCCCCACGCCGTTCACCCACAGGCCTTCTTGGCTCCCGCTTCCGAAAGTCGCGGCACCGTAACCGAGGCTGGCGCCCGCCGAACGGGTCGTATCCGGCACAAGACGGCCCAGCAGGCCGCCGTCCCCCGTTGCCGTTCCCCCGTTCGTGGCGGCAGTGGTGCACCCCGCCACGATAAGCATCGAGGAGACCGCCCCGACAACCGCCAGGACTGGCTTACCCTTGCTCCAGCCGCGCATCCTAACCTCCTCCGCGCCGCCGACGGCAGCGTCCCAAGAATGTCCGCCTCTGTGAAGATAACGGATTCCTCGGCGGAAAGGTTGTCCCCTCGGGTCTGGCGAGAAGGTCGAAACGTGGCGACTCGACACCCCACCCCGTATAATCCGGTATGGGAGTTCCGCCCGCCACCATGACTGAGAACGAAGAGACAGTTCCCGACGAGGTCAAAGAGAGACCATCGGCCTTCCGAATCGCGCGCGAGATCGTCGAGACGGTCGTCGCCGCATTCGTCCTCTTCTTCGTCATCCAGCTTCTTGTGCAGAACTTCGGGGTGCACGGCCTCAGCATGGAGCCAAGCGTGCACTCCGGCCAGGTCCTCATGGTGAACAAGGTCGTCTACTTCTCCCTCGATGGCGACCTGGCAAGGAAAGCGCCCTTCCTGCAGGCCGGCTCCGAAGGGGACCTCTACATCTTCCACTCACCCCGACGCGGAGAAGTCATCGTCTTTCGCCCGCCCATCCTCTCCAACGAGGACTACATCAAAAGGGTCATCGGTGTTCCGGGAGACACCGTCTCCATCTCCAGCGGCACGGTCATCCGCAACGGAGAGCCGTTAGAAGAGCCCTACGTCTCCTACCGGGGCAACGACTCCATGGACACTGTCATCGTCCCGGCAGGCGAATACTTCGTCCTGGGAGACAATCGCGCCAACAGCCGCGACTCCCGGTCCTGGGGGATGTTGCCCGGAGAGAACATCATCGGCAAAGCCTGGCTCACCTACTGGCCTCTCGACAAGCTGGGTTTCCTGGAGAACAATCCCCCGCCCCAGCCCTAAGGCCTCTCGCGTCCGCTATGATGGAGAGGGCTCTCCGTGGGCCGTTAGCTCAGCTGGCAGAGCAGGGGACTTTTAATCCCAAGGTCTAGGGTTCGAATCCCTAACGGCCCACTTGCGTGGAGAGGAACAGGGCCTTTGCTCCCAAGCCCGCCTCGTCTCCCGTGCTAAGATAAAAGCGCCATGACCCAGCCAGCGAAGCCAGAGCCAGTCAACCTCTCCGACTTCGAGGCCGCGGCCCGAGAGCGCCTTTCCCCCACCGCCTACGACTACTACGCCTCCGGCGCCGGGGACGAGATCACCCTCCGGGAGAACCACGCCGCCTTCGACAGAATCCAGCTTCTCCCTCGCGTCCTCGTGGACGTCAGCCACAGGGACCTGTCCACCACCGTTCTTTCCCGGCCCACCGCCATGCCCGTCATGATCGCCCCCACCGCCTTCCACCGTCTGGCCTGCCCGGAGGGGGAGCTGGCTACCGCCCGGGCGGCCGCAGAGATGGGCATCGTCATGGTCCTCAGCACCCTTTCCAACGTCCCCTTGGAGGAGGTCGCGCAGGTAGGCCCGTCGCCGAGGTGGTTCCAGCTTTACATTTACCGGGACCGCGGCGTCACCCGCTCCCTCGTCGAGCGGGCCGAGGCGTCTGGCTATCAGGCCCTCTGCGTCACGGTAGACGCGCCGCTGCTGGGACGCCGGGAACGGGATGTCCGGAACCGGTTCTCCCTTCCCCCCGACCTCGCCGTCGCCAACCTCCTCCACTATCTCCCCAAGGAGTCGCAGGCCGAAGCCCCGCAGTCGGCCCTGAATGCCTATTTCGCCCGGCTCATGGACCAGTCCGTGACCTGGGACGACCTGGACTGGCTCCGCGGCATCACGTCGCTCCCCGTGGTGCCGAAGGGAATCCACCACCCGGAAGACGCCCGGCTGGCGGTGGAGCACGGCGTCCCGGCCATCGTGGTCTCCAACCACGGCGGGCGCCAGCTCGACACCGCGCCCGCGACCATCGACCTGCTCCCCGCCATCGCCGACGCCGTCCAGGGGCGAGCGGAGATCCTCCTGGACGGGGGCGTGCGGCGCGGCACGGATGTCATCAAGGCGCTGGCGCTGGGAGCCCGTGCCGTCCTCATCGGGCGGCCGGTCCTCTGGGGACTGGCCGTGGACGGGCAGCGCGGGGCGGAGAGAGTCCTCCGTCTCCTGCAGAAAGAGATCGACCTCGCTATGGCCCTTTGCGGCCTCACCAAGGTCTCCGATATCACCAGCGACCTGGCACGCTGGCCCCACTGAATGGGGCGTCGCAGTTGACTTCGGAGCCTCAGCCCGCCTTCTGGGAGGACGGGCCGCCGGTCGCCGGAGCCGCGGACGCCCGCTGGGGGAAGGCTCCCTCCTCCACGAGCTTCTTGTACAGGGCGACACCCTGTTCCGTGGGCACGTAGGCCTTCACGACGTACCGGTCCACCGACCGCTCCGCGATCAGGCCCACTATGATGAGGGCCCGCACGATCATCTCCCCCAGGTAGCCTCCGGTGGACAGGTAATGATCGGGGACAGGCTGCTTAGTGCGCTCGTACTCCCGGGCGATCTGGCGGAAGGCCTGGGCGGCCTCCTCCTCGATATTCTTCAGCACTTGCTTGATGATCTCCGTGTTGTTGATGAGACTGGCGAATTCCTTGTAACCGCTAGTCATTCTCTGGGTCCCCCAAATCAGAGAGATGTAGGACGGCTCCCACCCTTCAGGATACGTCACCTCCCTTGTTGGAAGGTGGGACTTTCCCCATGGTATCATGGAAAATCCTCTGATAGCGCATCGTCACGACAGGACCCACTGGAATGCAAAGCTCCCCGACGCGTCAGGCCTGGTCGGACCGCCTCCAAGCCTTCGGCGCCCTGCGGAACCCGGGCTTTCGCGTCTTCTGGCTAGCGCTGGTTCTCTTTGTCACCGGTTTCAACATCCTGTCCGTCGCCCAGGCATGGCTCCTCTACGACCTCACAGGCTCCCCCGTGTTTCTCGGCCTCATCGGAGCCGCCATGGCAGTGCCGACCATTCTCATGAACTTCTTCGGGGGAGTCATCGCCGATAGGCTCGACCGCCGTCGCCTCATCATCCTCACCCAGAGCCTGACAGTGGCGACGATGCTGGTCCTGCTGGCGCTCGTTGCCACCGGCCGCATTGAGGCCTGGCATCTCCTGGCGACGGCGGCGATCATGGGCGCCGTCCAGGGGTTCGACCAGCCCGCACGGCAGGCCCTCATGCCCCAGCTCATCGATCGCAAAGACCTGATGAACGCCGTCGCCCTGAACTCCGCCGTCTGGCAGGGTGGACGCATCGTGGGTCCTGCCATCGGCGGGGTCCTGATCGGATCCTTTGGTGTCACCGTTTGCTTCGCAGTCACCACGGCGGCCTTCTTGGGCGCCGTTCTCCTCTTCGTCTGGCTGCGTTCACCGCAGAACACCGAGAGCCGCCGAGCCGAGAGCTTCCGGCGTCAGATGGGCGAGGGCCTCGCCTTCGTCGCAAAGACCCCTCTCTTTGCCAGCCTCATAGGCATCTCCTTCTTCAACAGCTTCTTCGGCCTCTCCTTCATCTTCCTTCTCCCTATCTTCGCCAAGGACATCCTGAACGCGGGACCATCGGGCCTGGGAATCCTCATCGGCGCCTCGGGCGTCGGCGCTCTCGCAGGAACGGTCTTCGTCGCCGCTGCTGGATCTCGCGTGCCGAAGAGCCTCGTCATCCTTGCCGGAGGCGTGCTCTTCGGCGTCACCCTCGCCCTTTTCGCCTTCTCCCAGTCCATGCCCCTCTCCCTGGCGATTCTCCTGATCTCCGGAGCGGCCAACTCCGTCTACACCATCGCCGCCATGACTGTTCTCCAGTTGGCCGTCCCCAACGCCTTGCGGGGACGCGTCATGGGCATCTGGGGGCTGACATGGGCGATGATGCCGCTCGGTGGCCTACAAGCGGGCATCGTCGCCCACTTCATCGGCGCTCCAGGGGCCGTGGCCATCGGGGCAGGGCTGATCGTCCTCTTCACCATGGCTGTCGCCGGGCAGCCGGTCTTCCGGCGCCGTCTTCTGGAGGCTTCCGAGGCCCATGCGCCGGCGCACGCCTAGCCCCTTCAGGGGCAGGAAGTCTGCCAGAGTTCTCGCCTAGCTAGGGAGAAGAAGGCCGACGGAAGAGCTGGTCGCCCTCGAGAGGCTGCCGCTCTCCCCCAGCACGCTGCTCCGCCACCAGCGCCCCATCCCGCAGCTCTATGATCCTGTCCGCGTACTGGGTGATCGCCCTATCGTGGGTGGCAGTCAGGACCGCCACCCTCTCCCGGTCCACCAGGTCCCGAAAGAGCCGGAAGATGACCTGGGCGGTGATCGAGTCGAGCTCGCCCGTCGGCTCGTCGGCCAGGAGGAGAGAGGGACGGGGCGCCACAGCCCGCGCGATGGCCACGCGCTGCTGCTCCCCTCCCGAAAGCTCGTAAGGCCGGTGACGGGCGCGATGAGAGAGCCCCACAAGCTCCAGCGCCTCCCGGGCCCGCTTCTCCCGCTCCGAGCGGCGCCAGCCGTTGATACGCAGGGGCAGCTCAACGTTCTCCAAGGCGGAGAGGAGAGGGAGAAGGGCGAAGGACTGAAAGACGTAGCCAATGAAGCCTCGTCGGAGGGCCAGCATTTCGCCGCTGCTGAGGGAATAGAGGTCCTGGGACCCCAACTGGACGCGCCCCTGGCTGGGCGTGTCCAGCCCCCCCAGGAGGTTCAAAAGGGTGGTCTTGCCGGAGCCGGACCGGCCAATGACGGCGACAAACTCCCCCGGCCACACCTCCAGCGAGACGTCCCGCACCGCGTGAATCTCCTCGTCGCCACGACGGAAGGTGCGATAGAGGCCGTCCGCCACCACGAGGACCCCGTCCCGCCGGTCCGGCTCTACCATCTACCCCTCCGGCCTCACGGTAATCCGGTCACCCTCTAGAGAGACGACGGCCCGCTCGTGGATTTGGAGCTTCTCCAGGAACTCCCGGGGGATCTGAAGTCGCCCGCTGGTGTCCACCAGCATGAACTCCTGGGAACGCAGTCCATCTCCCTCCTGCCCCCGGCGCTGAAAGGTAGGCAAGGCCAGCAGCTCGGCGCTGGTCTTCCCGTCCCGGATGACCACCACCCGGTCCACCACGCGGAGAACATCCGGGTCGTGCGTCACGATGACGACGGTCGTCCCATAGGTCTCCCGCACGGATCGGAAGAGGGCAAAGATCTCCGAAGCGGTCTGGGAGTCCAGCTCTCCGGTGGGCTCGTCGGCCAGGAGCAGAGGAGGGTTGTTCGCCATGGCGATGGCGACGGCGACGCGCTGCTGCTCCCCGCCCGAAAGCTGCTCCGGCCTGTGGGCCCGCCGGGGCCCCAGCCCCACCAGCTCCAGCAGCTCCTTGGCCCGCTGGGACCTTTCGCGAGGCAGCATGCCGGCCAGAAGCATGGGCAGCTCCACATTCTCCTGGGACGTCAGATAAGGGAGCAGGTTGCGTCCCGTCTGCTGCCAGACGAAGCCGACTTCCTTTCTGCGGTACTCCTCTACTCCCCCTCCGCTGATACGCAGCAGGTCGCGGCCCCCCACCCAGACGTATCCCGCCGAAGGGGCGTCGTAGCCTGCCAGGATGTTCAGGAGGGTGGTCTTGCCGCTGCCGCTGGCTCCGACGATGGCCACGATCTCGGC
>JACQUM010000055.1 GCA_016210295.1 Chloroflexota bacterium
GATTAAGGGGGTGGGGGGATAGCCCGTTCCTCTCCCATAGGTACTGAACGAGTACCCGCCGTTGACATAGCCAAGCGAGGAGAATACAATCGCCCGCTGAAGGCGGAGGGCAGGCCAACGGCCCGCCACAAGCGGGTCAGAGCCGGGAGGCTGATGCAAGAACCTTATCGCCACCGACCGGGCGACCGGTTCGTCCGGCGGCCCTTGGAGGTAGAGCCCCAGCGCATTCGAACGGAGCGGGAAGGTCCCAGACGAACCCCTCGCCCGCCTGCCTGGTGGCTCCTGATCACCTTCGCCGTCATCATCCTGGTGGGGACGCTCCTTCTCATGCTTCCCTTCGCCCGCAGCGGTCCCGGGTCCACGCCCCTGCTGACCGCCCTCTTCACGGCGACCTCCGCCCTGTGCGTGACCGGGCTGACCGTGGTGGACACCCGGGAGCACTGGAGCGTCTTCGGCCAGGCGATCATCGCCGTCCTCATCCAGATCGGCGGGTTGGGCTACATGGTGGGTGTCACCACCTTGCTTCTGGCCTTCGGCCGGCCTGTCACGCTCAGCCAGCGCATGGTCTTGCGGGAGTCCACGGGTGGGGAGAGCCTGGGACGCCTGGACCGCCTGGCGGTGGAGATCGTCCTGGTTTCTCTTGCCATCCAGGCGGGAGGCGCCCTTTTCCTCTTCCTCCGGTTCCTGGGGGACTTCACCCCTGGGGAAGCTCTCTGGCAGGCGGTGTTCCACTCCATCTCCGCCTTCAACAACGCCGGCTTCGACATCACTCGCGGCAACAGCCTGGTGGAGTACCACGGCGATCCGTTGGTGGTTGTTCCCATCGGTCTCCTCTGCCTCCTGGGGGCCCTGGGGTTCACCGTCCTGCGGGACATCGCTCTCGTGCGGGGATGGCAAGGCCTCCGCCTGGACACCAAGATCGTGCTGGCGGGTTCGGCAGCCCTCCTCAGCATAGGAGCACTGAGCATTCTTGCTGGCGAGCGGGGCAACCAAGCGGGGCTTGGGGCCTTCTCCCTGCCGGAGCAGGTCATGGACGCCGTCTTCCTATCTGTTACCGCCAGGACTGCGGGGTTCACCCCCGTCGATATGGGGTCTTTGCGAGACTACAGCCTCTTTCTCCTCATCGCCCTGATGTTCATCGGCGGCGCCTCGGCTTCGACGGCGGGCGGCATCAAGCTCAACACCGTCGGGCTCCTTGTCGCCGCCCTCTGGGCCAGTCTGCGAGGCCGAGCGCACTTGGAGGTCTTCCGGCGGGAAGTGCCTGAGGAGCAGGTGCGGAGGGCCCTCTCGCTGGCTATCCTGGGCGTGGCCTGGATCCAGGTGCTTACCCTGGCCCTAACCCTTTTCGAGCCCCGCTCCTTCCTGCCCATTTTCTTCGAGGGCGTGTCTGCCTTTGGCTTGGTGGGTCTCTCGACAGGTATCACACCGAGCCTCAGCGCGCCCAGCCTCTTGCTCCTTAGCCTGACGATGTTCCTGGGACGCCTGGGCCCTCTCACTGTAGCCCTGGCGCTGGCACGGCGCCAGGTGGAGAAGAGGTATCGCTACGCCGAGGAGCAGGTTAAAATCGGCTAGAGAGACGAAGAGGGAGACGACGATGCGGAAGCAGGTGGTCGTTCTTGGGCTCGGGCGCTTCGGGAGGATGGTGGCTATAACGCTCCACCAGCTGCACCACCAGGTGCTGGCGGTGGACAGCGACGCGCAGCGGGTCCAGGAGATCATTCCCCTGGTGACCGAGGCTGTGCGGGCGGAGGCGACGGACGAGGCGGCGCTCCAGAACTTAGGGGTGGCTGCCTTCGACGCCGCTGTCGTGGCGGTGGGCGACATTCCTACCAGCCTCATGGCTACTGTCCTCCTCAAGCGGCTGGGTGTGCCTTTTGTAGTGGCGCGGGCCAACGACGACCTTCATGGAGTGACGCTGGAGAAACTCGGAGCGGACAGGGTGGTCTATCCGGAGCGAGAGACGGGCCTTCGCCTGGCCCATGCCCTGAACTACCCGGACGTAGTTGACTATCTGGAGGTGACGCGGGACTTCGGCGTCAGCAAGCTGACGCCGCCGGAGCACTTCATCGGCCATACCCTAGAGGAGCTGGGGTTGGGAAGGGGCCGGGATGCTCTCAACGTCCTGGTGATCCGGCGGAGCAATAATCAGGTTGTGGTCCTGCCGGACCGTTTCGAGCGGGTGCTGAAGGGCGACCTTCTGATCCTGGCGGGCCGGGACGAGAGCTTAGAGCGCGTGGGGCGAAGCGCCTAGCAGGCTGCGGAAAAAGGGGAGTCCAGAGGGGCGAAGCCCCTTTGACGGGAGGTTGGGGGGATGGTCGAAGGGATTTTCATCAGCTTGCTAGAGGAGTTCGACTCGGGGAGAGGCTCCCAGACCCCCGGCAGTCCCGATGCGTGAGGACTCTGCTCTCCCCCAGGCGCGGATTCCCGTACAGCTTCTCGGGCCGTGCTACTTCAGGCGTTCGGTGGCGAGGGCCTCGGGGTGGTATATCTCTCTCAGGACGTCCAGGAAGGCCTGAGAGACGCCACTGGGAGCGCGGTCTCGGCGCATTAGAACAGAGGTCGGCAAGACGATGGGATCGCTCCCCATGATGGGCACGTGCACCAGGCTGCCTTGGGCCAGCTCTCGGGTCAGGGAGTGGATGGGTAGGAGAGAGATCCCCAGACCTTGCTCGACCATCTTCTTGGTGGCCTCCACGCTGTCCAACTGCATGAGCACCCGAGGAACGATGCCTGCTTCCTGGCAGACGCGGCTGATGATGAGGTAGTAGGTCGAGCTCGGATCGTAGAGGATCAGCGGCTCCCGGCCGATGTCGTAGAGGGTGACGCCCGGGTGGGAGGCGAAGGGATGGCCCGGAGGCGTCACCAGGACGATCTCTTCGTCATAGAGATGGACGGCCTCGATCTCCGGATGGACCAGGCTCCGGGTCAGACCGAGCTGCACATCGTCGCTGAGCAGAAGCTGGAGGATCTCTTGAGAGCGTCCGGTCCGGATGGAGACCTCGGCGCCCGGGAAGCGGCTGCGGAAGGCCTGGAGAATGGAAGGGAGGACGTAGGTACCGATCATGCGAGCCGCGCCGAGGAAGAGCCGGCCCGACCTGTTCTGGCGGAGACCTTCCAGAGTCTCCTGGCCGTCCTGTAAGGCCAGGAGAGCGCGCTCGGCGTAGGAGAGGAAATTTCGCCCTGCATCGGTGAGGACGACGCCTCGTGCGCGCCGCTCGAAGAGGGAGGACCCCAGCTCTCGCTCCAGAATCTGGATGCGGCTGGAGATGGTCGGTTGGGTCAGGTCCATAGCGCGGGCGGCCCCGCTGAAGCTCCGCTGCCGGGCTACCTGCACAAAGGCTTCGAGCTGGCTCAGTTCCATCGTCCGAAATACCGCCGTCCCATATGTTATCTCTATAGGGGGAAGGCCAACACCTGCCTTTGTATTATAGCATCCCCGTGGTACAATCCTTGCGCGCGCCTTTAGCAGGGTGCTGAAA
>JACQUM010000045.1 GCA_016210295.1 Chloroflexota bacterium
ACGGCCTCCGGATTGTCAGGATGCCCCAGATGTCGATGGAGGTAGCGGGCCGTGTCCCTGTAGTAGGTGAAGATCAACACCTTCTTGCCCCGCAGGTCGGTGGCCAGCAGGTCCTTGAGACGGGCAAGCTTGGCGTCGTCCCCGGCCCGGATGTCCTTCACCCGCGCCCAGATCTCGGCAAGGGCCTCCACATCGTGCTGGACGGCCTCGTGGAGCCATCGGAGGTCGTAGAGTGCGGGATCGACGGTCTCCATCCCATCCAGGATGCACCGGGCTTCTTCGCTGGCGTCCATCTCGTCCGCCAGGCTGGTCGGGGTGGCGTCGTCCTCCTCGTCCTCACGGGTGACGTAGCGCAGGGCCTTGTGGAAGTCGCTGCTCTTGAGGAGCCGCCCGTCCAGGATGTAGGACTCGAAGGTCTTGAGGAAGGCGAGGGCGCGCCGGACGCTGACCCGGAACGCCTCGATGCTCGACTCGAACCGCTTGAGGTAGCGACTCTTGAAGATGCCCACCAGGGCCTGCTCTCGCCCTTCCTCGAACTCGTCTACATCTACGCCTGCCTTCTTGTAGGATTCGAGGTTGTAGGGCGCGAGCCTCAGGCTCTCGATGCCGGAGACGACCCGGTCATAGATGCGTGCATAGGTGGCTTCAAGGTCGTAGCGGACGGTCTTGAGTCTCCGCTGAGGGAAGTGAATGCGTTTCCCTCCGATGGTCGCCTCGGGGTACGCCTTACGGATGAAGGGCCGGGTGCGCCGGATGACGACCTCTTCGAGCAGGTTGAACAGGGCAAAGGCGGCACTGTTCGTCCGGGAGTCCCGGCGGGCCTTCAGAAAATACCGGTTAAGGTCCCCGATCCCGCAGGCCGAAAAATAGCTCCGGTCCCCTCGCGTGATCAGGCAGAACTGGTTGTAGAGGTCGAACAGGTCGTTGTTGATGGGTGTGGCAGTCAGCAGGAGGACCTTCTTGCGCAGGCCATCCCGCCCCTTGCCTCCATTCGCGCCCATCAGTCGCTCCAGGTTTCCGTAGCGCTGGGCGTTCCGGTTGCGGAAGTTGTGCGACTCGTCGATCAGGACCACGTCCGCATCCGCCCAGGGCGCGGGGTCGAACTCCTCCCGGCCCAACTCCTCCTGGGAGAGCACTGTCGCGGAGATGGTCGCGGTTGCCAATTCCCGCTCCCACATCTCCCGGAGGCTGGCGGGACAGACGACCAGGGCCTTCTGCCGGAGGTGATAGGCGAAGTCTTCCAGGAGTTTCTTCCCGATCCAGGTCTTTCCGAGGCCCACCGAGTCCGCGATCATCACGCCGTCGTAGCGGGCCAGGATTTTCCGGGCCTTCTTGACAGCGTCCTCCTGGAACTCGGCCAGTTCCACGGCCGAGCGGGTCGGTCCTGGGGCCTCCCCGGCCAGGTCGTCTTTGAAGTATTCATACAGAGCCTTCATGTAGACTTGATAGGGAGTGTACTCCTTCTGCCCGAACTTGGAGGCGTCCAGCAGGCCGATCAACTCCTCCTTGAAGTCTCGCGCATCCCCCCACTCCCGCTCATACCACTGTTCCAGGTCGATGATAGCCCGCGCCCCGACCTCGCTCTTGAGCAATTGGCGGTTCTCCCGCGTGATGCGCTCGCTGGGCCGTGTGTCGCTCAGCCAGGAGACGGCGTAGGCGGCGTCGATGTCCTCGACCTCCGTCGGGTCCAGGAGCACCTTGTGTGCCAGGTTGAGTTCTCGGTTGGAAGTCAGTCCCGGGGCTGTGAAGTTGGAGGAACCGACAATGGCCACGATGGGCCGGAAGCGGTCGAACAGCATCTGCTGACCGGGCCGGTCGGAGTAGAACAGCCAGCACTTGGCGTGCAGAAACCCCTTGTCGTGCAGGCGCACGAGCACCGACTCGCGCCGGAGGTAGGCGATCAGGTCCTCCACCAAACGGAGGACGCGCTCGTCGAAGGGCAGGGCTTCGAGATCCCTTCGGATCAGGCCCTTGAGGACCCCGGCGTCGGGCCGCAGACCGATCTGCTCCCCGGCAGTCGGTTCCGCGCCCAGGAGCAGGCGGAGCGTCCCCAGGCCTGAAAGGCCTTCCCTGAGC
>JACQUM010000046.1 GCA_016210295.1 Chloroflexota bacterium
CAAGCGGGTGCTGGCCTACTCCACGGTGAGCCAGTTGGGACTCATGATGCTCGCCCTGGGCGCCGCCGGACTGGCAGGAGAGCGCGACCCGGTGAGCGGCATCTTTCACCTCGTGACCCACGGCTACTTCAAGGCCCTCCTCTTCCTGACGGCGGGGGTGGCATTGCACGCCATCGGCAAGCATGCGGCCACGATGGAGGAGGTCCGGGGGCTTGGGGAGAAGGCCCCGTTCGCCACACTCTCTCTGGCCGTGGGCGCGGTGGCTCTGGGGGGCGTCCCGCCTTTGAGCGGCTTCTTCAGCAAAGAGGAGGTGCTGGCGGCGCCTCTGAGCGTGGGCGGGGCACTGGGCGTCGCATTGTTTACCGCGGCGCTGGCGGCCTCTTTCCTGAGCTCCCTGTACATGGCGCGGCTCTTCTTCGTCGTCGTGCCCGGGAAGCCCGGCCCGGAGGGGCAGCACCTCCACGATCCACCTCCGGCGATGTCTCTTCCCATGACGGTCCTGCTCCTCCTTGCCATCGGCGTGGGGCTGCCCCTGGCTTTCGGTATCGGGCCCTTCCTGGGGGGTGGGGAGTACCACCTCGAACCCGTGCTGGCGCTGCTGGGGACCGCCGTCGGTCTGGCGGGGATCGTCGCGGGATGGGCGCTGTATTCTCTCCGCAAACCCAGTGCGGAGAAGGTCGCGGCGTATCTGGGGCCTCTGCCCCGCTGGGCACAAGAGGGTTTTTTCTTCGACCGGGCCTATCAGGCAGCCATCGATCGCGTCGCCTTGGTCGCGGCCCGGTTCCTGATGTCTTTCGACCGGCGGGTCGTGAACGATTTGGGGGTGGACGGAACGGGGAAGACCGCTGTGGTCACCGGCAGGGTCCTCAGGCCGGTCCAGACGGGAAAGGCCTACAACTACGCCCTCGCCATCGTCGCCGGGCTGGTGCTCCTGACAGTGGTGGCGCTTTTTCTGAGGTAGAGAGATGGACTGGGCCCTCCTCCTTCCGGGTTTCCTGGCGACGGGTGTGGCGGTCCACGCTCTTGCCCTGGACCTCCTTCTCCCTCGTAACCGGAAGCGGATCCTGGCCTTCACCGCGGCGGCCGGGCTGCTCCTCGTTGCCCTCCTCACCTACGTCAACTACCAGGGACGAACGGCCAGCTTTGGGGGCGGCCTGGTCCTCTTCGACGCCTACTCCCTGTTTTTCTTCCTCCTCTTCCTGGTCTTCGGCGCGGTGGCGCTCGTTGGCTCCGCTGACTACACGCGCCGCCTCAGCCATCCCGGGGAGTTCTTTGCCCTTCTGACCCTTTCCGTGGTGGGGGCCATGGGGATGGCGGCGGCGGGAGAGTTGCTCACCGCCTATATCTCGCTGGAGCTTCTGAGCTTCTCCCTCTACGTCTTGGCCAGCTACGCCCAGGACGACCCGCGCAGCCACGAGGCGGGGACCAAGTACATCCTCTTGGGGGCCCTGTCGTCGGCGCTCCTTCTCCTGGGGATCAGCTACATCTACGGGCTGACAGGCGCCACCCGCTATGCAGACATAGCCCGCGAGCTGGCGACCCTGGAGACGAGCCCGGGCCTCATCCTGGCAGTGGCCCTCATCACGGCGGGGCTGGCCTTCAAGGTCTCCGCCGTCCCCTTCCACATGTGGACACCCGACGTCTACGAAGGGGCCCCTCTTCCAGTCACTGCCTACCTCGCGGCCGTCTCCAAGGTGGCGGGGTTCGCGCTCCTGTTGCGGCTTGTGGCGGGGGCCCTCCTTCCTCTCATGCCCTTCTGGGAGTGGGCCTTCGTCGCATTGGCGGCGCTGAGCATGGTCCTCGGGAATGCCGTGGCGATCCTCCAGGGCAACATCAAGCGGCTGATGGCCTACTCCAGCATTGGGCAGGCGGGCTACATGCTGATGGGTGTCGCCGCCCTGGGCCACCTGGCCGTGGCTGGCGTCCTCTTTCACATGGTGGGGTACATGGCGACCACCTTCGCCGCCTTCCTCGCCATCATCGCCTTCAACAACGCCACGAGGAGGGAGGAGGTGCGCGACTTCGCCGGGCTGGCGGAGCGCAGCCCCTTCCTGGCCCTGATGCTGACGGCGGCCCTGTTCAGCCTGGCGGGCCTTCCCTTCTTCGTGGGCTTCGCCACCAAGTTCTATCTCTTTACGGCCGTGGCCGCCATGGGCGGGCGTTTCCTGTGGCTCGTCGGCCTGGCGATCCTCGCCAGTCTCGTCTCCTTCTACTATTACCTGCTGGTCATCCGGCAGATGTACATCGAGAAGCCGGCCGCCGAGGCCTCACGGATTTCTGTTCCGCCGTCTCTCTGGGCTGTCCTGGCGGTGCTCCTGGTGGCGATGGTAGGCCTGGGGGTCTATCCGGGGCCTGTGGCGGAGGCGGCGGAAGGGGCGGCCAGGGCCCTGTTGCCGTAGGCGGCTTCGCCCCTGTGGACTCTCTTGCAGTCTTTGTGTCAAGGCCCTCACCCCCTGTGTCCCCCTCTCCCAAGCGGAGAGGGGGAAGAATCTTAAGAAGCTAGGGGACAACCCTAGAACCCCGGCAGCCCCGACGAGTCGGGACTGCACTCTCCTTAATGGGAGATGGTACAGTGGTGAGAGCAGAGCTTCGTAACCTGGAACTGAGAGGTCTAGCATGGCAATCCGAGCACGACTGAAGGGCACCCTGAGCAACCGGATGACCCGCACGAAGAAGAAGCAGGCCAGCAGGAGCCAGCACCGGTGGGCAGCCCAGACACTGCCGCAGGTCCCTCACGTCCCTGGGAAGGGGAAAGGCCGGGGGGGCGAGGCAGGCGAGAGAGAAGGCGCTACTCCCTGAAATCCGGCTAGGTTTCAGCCCATCCCAGGTTGCCCGTGGTCCAGCAGCCTATCTCCGACCACGAGTGGCGGGGTAGCGCCCCCCGGCGCCGCCCTAGGAGCATCGGCGGGTACGAGGTCTTGGAGGCCGAGCGCGCCGTCCCCGGCGCTCAGAGCACCGTGTACAAGGCCCGCGACCCCCGGACGGGAAAGCTGGTCGCGCTGAAGGTCCTGGAAGACCCCTTCGCCTCTTTCGCCCAGTCTCTCTTCGCCGCCTTTCTCCGCGACTCCGACGAGGAGGAGTTGCGGCGCGAGGCGCGCCTTCTCTCCACCCTGGAGCATCCGAACGTCGTGAAGGTCTTCGGCTCCGGGGAGGACCCGGAGTACGGGACCTATGAAGTCATGGAGTGGGTGGAGGGGAGAGACCTGGAGAGCGTGCTGCGGGAGCGAGGCCCTCTTTCCCCTGCCGAGGCGGTGGGCATTTGCCGGGAGGTGCTGAGGGGCCTGGAGGCCGTCCACAGAGCGGGAATCGTCCACCGGGACGTGAAGCCCGCCAACATCCTCCTCGACGGCAGTGGCCACGCGAAGCTTTGCGACTTCGGGGTCGCGGGGCTCGTCGAGCGGGGGGCCCAGGAGGCCCTGGCCCGGGGGACTCCCCTCTACATGGCGCCAGAGCAACGCGACCCGGAGAGGGCAAAGGAGATCGGACCGGCGGCGGACATCTACGCGGTGGGCGCGGTGCTCTTCGAGATGGTGACCGGCAGGCCCTATCGCGCGCCTGCCGATCTTGCCTCGGCGGCTCTTCTCATCCCGGGGCCGCTCCGAGGAGTCATCGCCCGGGCGATGCAAGAGAGGCCGGAGGACCGGTTCGCCTCGGCGGGCGAGATGGAGGCCGCCTTGGCAGGGTTTTCCTCTCTGTCTCTCTAGGGGTCATCTCGAAAACCATCACCCCCTGCCAAGGGAAAGGGAGAGGAACGGAAGGCTGAAGGACACCCCCAGACCCCAGGCAATCCCGATGCTCGGGACTGCACTCCCCTTATCCGGTATCCTGCTCAGCCTGTCGGAGGGCGAGCGGGCCTTCTTGTTGGAGCTAGCGCTGAGTGTCCCGTAGGCGGCGGAGCCAAGGGGGAATGTGCAGGCCCTTCAGGGCCTCCGTGTCGAGGTCGAAGGGCTTGATGTCCAGGACAGGCGTGCCATCAATGGCGTCCAGGCCCCGGACCCAGAGGACGTTGCCGGCGCGGAGCAGGAGACGCACGACGCTGCTGCCGATGGGAGTGGGCCGGAGCTGGGTGCGGAGGGCGAAGACGCCCATCTCCGGGGCGTCCTCGCGGTCCCAGGGACGGCGCTTGAGGCGCACCCGCTCTCGCTCCAGGCGGTGGAAGTAGAAGATGACCTGGAGGTGGGAGTACTCCTCGATGCCATCCAGGCCCTCCTCCAGGGCGGGATCGACGGCGACCTGAGATTCAATGTCGCTGAAGCCGCGGTAGTAGATGTCGGTGATGGCGTTTCGGACCGTCCCGATGGGCGTGAACTGCACAGGTTCCATGCGCCGCCTCCTTCAGCTCTCTCCTGGGGCTTCTCTCGAGGTCATCCCGAACACCCTTACCCCCTCGGTCCCCCTCTCCCTGGCCCAGGGAGAGGGGGAAGAAACAAAAGGAACTGGGGGACACCCCCAGACCCCCGGCATCCCGATTCATCGGGATGCACTCCTCCTTTTGAGTTTTTGTGAAAGACCGGGACACCCCCTTCGGCAGGCTCAGGGCCAGCCCAGCCCCGGGCGGTCCCGAGTCTTCGGGACGGCTTCTCGGGACATCTTCCCATGACCTGGGTGCTCTGGATATAGTTACAGGCACATATGTGCCAGGTCGTCTCTCTTTGGTGACGCAGGATCTCTCGACGGGAGGGCCCTCGGCTCCTGTTGCCTATTTTTCCATGGAGATTGGCCTGGAGCCGGCCATGCCGACGTACGCCGGTGGCCTGGGGGTGCTGGCCGGGGACGCCCTCCGGGCCGCCGCCGACCTGGGCATCCCGATGGTGGGCATCACTCTCTTGCACCGTCAAGGGTACTTCCGCCAGCGCCTGGGAATCTGGGGAGACCAGAGCGAATACCCGGCCCTGTGGTCGCCGGAGGAGTTCCTGGAACCCCAGCCGCACCTCGTCCCGCTGACCATCGAAGGCCGGCGAGTCTGGGTGCGGGCGTGGCGCTCCATCGTCCGAGGGGTGGCAGGACACATCGTTCCCGTCTATTTCCTGGATACGGCCCTGCCAGAGAACA